>DMJL01000023.1 GCA_003451785.1 Bacteroidales bacterium | reverse complement strand
ATTTTTTGTACAATTAATTACTTTCCATCTTAAAACCCTTGCAAATGAAACATTTTTCGATAGTTTTTGCTGTTTTGCTTTTTTTGCTTTCCAACACATTAATGGCTCAGGGCAATTATGTATTGGTGATTCACGGAGGTGCAGGCAATGTAACTCGCCAGAGAATAACGCCTGAGTTGGAAGGTTATTATCAAGCTGCAATGAGCCGTGCCTTGAAGGCAGGGGAGGAGATTCTCAAAAACGGAGGCAGTAGCTTGGATGCAGTAATCGCGGCAGTTGTGGTTCTTGAAGATTCACCATTGTTTAACGCTGGAAGGGGGGCTGTTTTTACAATTGACGGTAGAAATGAGTTGGATGCATCTATAATGGATGGTAGCACCGCAAGGGCAGGTGCAGTAGCAGGAGTTACCAATATTAAAAATCCCATAAAAGCAGCTCACTTGGTAATGACCAATAGTCCGCATGTACTGCTTTCGGGTAGAGGTGCCGAACAATTTGCTTTCGAACACGGACTGGAGATTGTTGACCCATCCTACTTCTTCGACCAACGCCGTTGGGACCAATATCGTGAATTTTTGCGCACAACATCGCCACTGCGAAGCCAATTGAATTCCGAATTTTCCTTGGGAACTGTGGGTGCTGTGGCTTTGGATATGCAAGGAAATCTCGCTGCCGCTACCTCCACCGGAGGCATGACAGGCAAAATGAAAGGTCGCATTGGAGATAGCCCCATCATTGGTGCCGGTACTTTTGCCAATACGCAGGTTGCCGTTTCATCAACAGGACACGGGGAGTTCTTTAAGAGAAATCTTATAGCGTACGACATAGCAGCGCGAATGATGTATCTGGGCGAAACTGTTGGTCAAGCCACAAACTATAATGTAATGGAGAAACTTAGAAATTTGGGAGCCAACGGAGGTGTGATTGCCGTGGATAAAGACGGTAATATTGCCATGCCATTCAATACTACCGGAATGTTTAGGGGGTACATAAAATCCACCGGCGAAACTGCCATCAGAATATTTGAATAGAATTTGGTATTCGGCAGCATTGGTGCCTTTTGGTTGATAAAATTGCTGCCAAATTTTACTTGATTTACAAAAAAAGCCTGGGAAAACCCAGGCTTTTTTACGCACACTAAGGTTTAGTGGTTACTTATTGTTGGGAATAAGATCGTTGCACACTATTTTGATATCTGTAGTATAAACAAGTCCCGAATACTGCTGGAAAAAATTACTGCAAACTTTAGCCATAATGGTGTTGGCTTGTTGTTCGTCTAACACGATAGTTTCGATTCGGAAGTTGTCGCCAAAAATACCGCCACCATCAAAACCAGCCCAAACACCCCTATCCCCGTGTCCAGAAATTCCGTGATGAACTACATATCCGGTTATCCCGAGCGTTTTCAATAGGGTAATAATTTGCTCTTCAATAGTAGCTTCTGCTATGATTACTACCAATTTTGCATTTTTAGGTGTCATGGTTAGTTTCCTCCTATAATTTTAAATGAATCTCGAAAATATAAGTGCTGTCTGATAGTAAAGGGGTATTCCTAAAGTAACATTGAATGGAAATGCCAAACCTAAAGCCATCGCAAGGGAAAGAGATGGGTTGGCCTCAGGCACAGCGGCTCGCATTACTGCGGGTGCAGAAATGTAGGATGCACCTCCTGCAATTGCTGCAAAGATGGTTGCACCTCCGGGGCTTAGGCCAATTAGCAATGCAACTGCTACACCAATGATTCCATGAATTGGCGGCAACAGCAATCCAATAATAAATACCTTCTTATCAACTGTTAGCAATTGGGATAATCTTGAACCTGCAATAATGCCAACATCCAACATAAAAATGGTTAGCAATCCGGCAAATAATACATCGAAAAGTGGCATTACTCTGGTTGTTCCAACATCACCATTCACATAGCCAATTAGAAAGCATCCTAGGAGCAAAATGGGACCCTTTGAAACCACAGTTTCCTTAATTAAGTGCTTATAAGAAACTTGTTCGGTGCTTTTCTTAACTTTCGAGCTAACTCTACTCAAAACTACGGCAGTAAGCAATGCTGCTGTATCCATAAATGGGTACAAAGCTGGCACAAACGGCTCGTAATGCACCTTGAGATTATCAAGAAACAAAATGGATACTGCAAGCGTTACACTACTTACAGCTCCGTAATGACCGGCAATTGAAGCGGAATTTGCAGAATCTAGCTTTGTGAGTTTTTGTAATATAGTGAACACTAAAAGTGCAATTAATACACCTAAAATTGTTGCAGCTATTGCGGGCAAAACCACATTGGAAATACCTACCTGATTTACTGCAACCCCGGCCCTAAGTCCTATGGATGCTAAAATGATTACCGAAAGCAATGAACCTGCTGCTTCCGGAATTTTTAAATCGGATTTCAACAATGCAGCCATCACCCCCAATGCAAAAAACAAAATAGGCGGTGAGATCATCTGGCCAATGATATCCTGAAGCATAATAGCGTTTACAATCATAAAATAAGAATAAAAACAGGTGAAAAATTGAATTAACGAATTTGGATCTTGTGAAATAGATTATGTTACTTATACAAAGTTGCTTATAAACCTATAGGGTGAAAACCGAAGATAATTGGGCCGAAACTAATATGTTATAAATACGGCGATATGGTATGTATAGGCTATAATCTACAGTGCATTAGATAAAACACAAGCCCCTTTATCTTTTCGTGGCATCCACAAAAATAAGAATTTATGGAAACGCAGTTTTTGATAAAGGGGCTGGGTATTTTTAATTGGTGTGATAATCTATTTTAATTGCTTCTTTGGGGCACACTGCTACGCATAGGCCGCAAGCCTTGCAACGGATTTCTACAACTTCTGCCTTTTTAATGGCTTTGTGGTAAACAATCACATTGGGGTCGGGGCAAGTCATCAAGCACTTTTTGCAACCGATACACAGATCGCGATTTACGCGCGCACTGGGTATGAGGGCTGCTTTGGAAGATGCACCACCATTGTCTATGTAAGAATTGGAAACTTCCTCACTAAGATCTTCATAAACATATTGCTTCACTTGCAGCATTGCTGCCTCAATCACTTCCATGTTTTTCTCCACAAGCTGGCTAATTTTGCTAAACTTGCTTTTCAAAACATCGTCGAGAGCTGCAGTTGTACCGGAAGCAATAAATTTAGCTCCACCAAATCTTTCTTGGATAGAAGCTCTAAGTGCGTTTTGGCTAACCAATTCTACAATTCCCATCAATCCGCCCACCATTGCCAAGTTCGACGACAGGTCGGTGCCAGCCATATCTAATGCAATTTTGGTAGCAGGTACATAGTAAATCTTGGCATTAAGTTTTTTCAATCCCAACATATCATCGGGTAGGATATCGTGCGGGCCTTCGGCATTGATTAATACTATACCTCCTGGTCTCAAACCATCGTAGAAAGGCATGGTATAACTCTTGCCCATGCTTACCACATGCGCATGAAAAATCATGATAATGTCTGGATAAAGCACTTCGCCTCTTTCGTGAATGGGCATATTGGAAATACGCACATAACTTTCTGCCGGAGCTAATCTTTTTTCGGCACCAAAGAATGGGTTAACGGCAGTTTGCTTGCCATCTGTGGATGCTGCCATACCAATTAAGTGTGCAGCTGTTACTACTCCTTGTCCGCCTAATCCGGACATCCTGATGGAAAATCTTTCTTCCATAATTTCTACTCCTTTTTATCTTTTTTTCCCTCCAGGCGCTTTATCAGTTCCTCGGCTTCTGGAGAAAAGTATTCTTTAGAAACATAAGATCCATCAACCTCTTTTACCTTAACCATATCTAAGGCTTCCAAAGGCTTAAACTTGTAGTTGGTTGGGCATGGCGTGAAAATCTGAACATAAGTAGGTCCAACTTCTCTTGCAACCAGGATAGCCCTGCGCACTGCGCGTTCCAACTTTTTTGGAGCGTATGGCGATACAACAGCCACATAATCGCAACCCGATATTTGAGCAAGCTCCGGCACGGGTATCTTGGAAAACTTTTTACCGGTGGGTGCCATGTTTAATACAGCTCCCTTGCTCGACATACCACTTTCCTGTCCGCCAGTGTTGGCGTAGGCCTCGTTGTCCAACATGATGGTAGTGATTTTCTCCCTCCTAAACCATGAGTGCATAGTTATGTCGAGACCGATGTCGGCAGTAGCACCGTCGCCAGCGATTACAACCACATCTTTCACCTTATCAGGAAACCTAAGCGTTAATGCTCTTTTCAATGCCGTAGCTACAGCATTTTGGTTGCCAAATAGAGAGTGGATGTTTTGTAAAGCTGTCTGTGGAAATCCCAAAGCACTACAGCCTGTTGAGCCAACCACGATAGTATCTTCAGGGTTTGGCAGCGAAGCCATTGTTAAGCGCAATGCCAATGCAAGACCGCAGCCTGCACACAATGGGTGTTCTTCTAAAATTTCTTTGAATGTGCCCAGGTCATTTACTCCATAACCCTTAAAATAAGGGCCATTTTCTATGAGATCTTTGTACTCTGAAGGCATTACATCCTCAAATCCGGGGGATATTCTTAATAGTTCCTTCTTCATTTTGCGCACCTCCTTATTTCGTCCAAGATAAGATCTGGAGGCATTGTCATACCGCCATAAACTCTTGGGCCGCCTATTACTTTTTCATTATTATCGATTCTTGTTTTTATTTCGCGGCAAAGCCAGCCAACAATGTTGAATTCAGGAACAATCACCGATTTTGCATTTTTGGTTAGCGTACGGATTTCCTCGGTTGGGAAAGGTCTTATGCATTTAATTTTCACCAATCCCACATTGATACCTTCTTTTCGTGCCATTGCTATGGCTTCGCGACTCTGCGATACGGCAGTTCCCGATGCAACAATTAGAATATCTGCGTCTTCGTTCTCAACTTCTACCAAACCGCCAAGATACTGGTGGATGTATTTTCTTGACCTTTCTGCTGCAGCTTGAATTTCTTGTTGCCACGATGCATGTGCAGCATAGCTCACAAAGTTGCTTTTCATTACAAATGGATCGCGAATTTGCCTGATGGGAACATTCTCCATATCCATTACTGGAACAGGCGCACTGTATGGGTCGTATGCGGGCAGTTTCATATCTTCGGGAGTAACTTCCACACTCACGCGGGTATGTGTTACAAAAAAACCGTCAATAAAAACTCCAATTGGCACATGTACCTCAGTTTTTTCTGCAATCACAAATGCCTTCAAAAGCATATCGTACAAATCTTGTGCTGCCTCGGCATGGAACATGAGCATTCCGGTATCCAACAAGAACGACATCTCGATGGTATCCGGCTGAATGGTTAGCGGCGAGTTGATACCGCGAGTCATAAAAGCACAAACGATGGGCAGCCTAGAACCCGACCAAGTGGGGAACATTTCGAATGCCCGCATAGTTCCGGGACCTCCCGTTGCTGTAAATACTCTTACGCCACCCATTGCTGCTCCCGATGCTGCCGACATTACAGCAAACTCGTTTTCGCCTCTGTAATAGTCTTTAATGTAACCCTCAGCAAATATATCACCCACAAGGTGCATACTCTCTGATTGGGGAGTGATTGGATACGAAATAGCCATATCAACATTTGCACGCTTAATGGCTTCCTTAACAACCTCACTGCCCGTGATAAATTTCTTCTCCCTCTTTGCTTCAAACAACATGTAATGAGGGTCAACTACTTTTTGTTCAATCATTTGGATACCCCCTTCTTCTCTTTAATAATTTCCAATAGACGCTTGTAGGATGGCACGCCTGCTTCCCTTAGGGTAATCATGGCATCCTCATGCCCGGCAACACCGCACAAGGCGATAGTGTAGCAATTAGACCCACCCCTGATAATTTTTAGAGCTACATTGGCATAGTGGCAATGCACACCTACAAAGACGCAAACATCAATCTTGTTGTGCCAAATAGTGAGGTTTGGGTGATTAGGGTTGATTTCGATAGCTGGATTGATTTTAGGATATTTTGGCCGATAGTCGGGCATGGGAATGATTTTTGCTCCCACTGCATCTGCCATTTGCTTAATCAAAGCAGCTTTTTCTTCAACTCCTTCTTTCCATGTCCATAAAATTTGTGGACCAGGAAAAAATACCGGGTTTTTTGCCCCCAACAGCTTTTCAGCAATCTTCTGCATGGCTTCTTCCTCAGGTACTTCCCTGCCCTCAATCAACGACATATCCTTACTAGGCAAATCTATGCCCATACTGGCTGCCGAAGGAGGCAAGAAACCCTCTGGTCCGGGTAGAACCTGATAGTTGGTTACTTTTTTTAACTCCATCTTTTAAAATAATAGTCATGTTAAACTCAAATCGCCAGAATTTCTTTCTGGACCGCTTATTTCGAAAAGGCAATATTAGGTATAATTTTCGTTAAATACTTGATATTTAGTTATTTTTTCGTTAATCTGCAAAAAACTATAATTCAGTTTTTTTGATATTCTATTTAGACTGATTATTGATAAAAAATTTTTTCAAGCACAAGTTTTCATGCCTTATTGCTAAAAGTTTAACAACTATTGCAAATACAAGAGAGCAACTTTGTTGAAACTATCTTCAACATTTATTTCTTTCCTTCGGGGAATTGCGCGAAAATAGGACATGTGTTTCTGCGATTGATTCCGTTTCATTCCTTGGAGTTTAGATGTTTGACGATACTCTAAATTTAAACATTCATTCCAAAAGTATTTACCTAAAAATGGTAATCTTCTAAGATTATTCAAAAAAAAAACCGACCTGTGGTCGGTTAATGTGCTTGCGAAATTTCTTTGAAGCAAAGTAAGTGCTAAGTAAAACACACTTTTATGTAATTGCCTTCATTGGATAATTAAACATAGAAGCTATGCATCTATTCGCGCGTATTTCGCATTTCGCTCAATGAATTCGCGCCTTGGCGGTACTTCGTCGCCCATGAGCATCGAAAAAGTTCGACTTGCTTCGCCTGCATTTTCAATGTCAACCTGCTTTAGAATTCTAAATTCAGGATTCATGGTGGTTCCCCACAATTGCTCAGCGTTCATTTCTCCCAAACCTTTGTACCGTTGTATATGAATCCCTGTTTCTTTTCCATCCTTGGTATATTCAGCTACAATGGCTTTCCGCTGGTCTTCTGACCATGCATATTTTTCATCTTTTCCTTTTTTAACTAAGTATAGGGGAGGAGCAGCAATATACACATATCCTCTTTCGATAAGCTCGCGCATATACCGAAAAAAGAAGGTGAGAATAAGGGTTGCAATATGGCTACCGTCCACATCGGCATCAGTCATGATTATTACTTTGTGATAGCGAAGTCTTTCCATATTGAGAGCCTTGCTATCGTCATCGGTGCCAATGGAAAGTCCCAAGGCAGTAAAAATGGTTCTGATCTCGTCGTTGTCGAAAATTTTGTGGGGAATTGCCTTTTCTACATTTAGGATTTTTCCTTTCAATGGAAGAATAGCTTGGAACTTGCGATCGCGTCCTTGCTTGGCCGTGCCGCCTGCGGAGTCGCCCTCAACCAAGTAAATCTCGCATCTTTCGGGATCTCTTTCCGAACAATCTGCAAGTTTGCCGGGCAGCCCCGAACTGGCAAGTACACCCTTGCGTTGTACAAGTTCCTTGGCCTTGCGTGCTGCATGGCGGGCTGTGGCTGCAACTACCACTTTATTCACAATGGCTTTTGCTTCCTTGGGGTGTTCTTCCAGGTAGTGGGTAAGCATTTCATTCACTGCCTGATCCACAGCTCCTGCAACCTCCGAATTGCCAAGTTTGGTCTTGGTCTGACCTTCAAATTGGGGCTCTGGGACTTTCACCGAAATCACTGCCGTAAGTCCTTCGCGAAAATCATCGCCATTGATTTCGATTTTCAGCTTGGCTAATAATCCCGATTTGTCGGCATAGGCCTTCAAGGTGCGTGTCAAAGCCCTGCGGAAACCTGCAAGATGCGTTCCCCCTTCAATGGTGTTGATGTTGTTTACATAACTTTGCACACTCTCTGTAAAAGATGTGTTGTATTGCATGGCAACATCAACAGGAATGCCCGATTTTTCGGTGCTCATAAAAATAGGCTCCTCTATTAGCCCATCTCTGTTGCTATCCAAGTATCTTACAAATTCCTTGAGGCCCTCTTGTGAGTAAAACTCTAAGGAAAAAGGCTCACCATCGTCGTTTTTTTGGCGCATATCGGTTATAGATAGCCTAACACCCTTATTCAAAAAGGCAAGTTCCCTAAGCCTATTTGCCAAAATATCGAAACTGTAATGGGTTACCTGAAAAATTGTATCATCGGGCAAGAATGTAACTTCCGTTCCACGAAGGTGGCTTTGCCCATTTTCTTTAACGGAATATAATGGTTTGCCCCGCTCGTATTCTTGTGTGTAGATTTTATTGTTTCGATAAACATTTACCGTAAGATGTGCCGATAAAGCATTCACACAAGAAACGCCTACTCCATGTAAACCTCCGGAAACCTTATAGCTGTCTTTGTCAAACTTTCCACCGGCATGTAGCACAGTCATCACCACTTCCAAAGCACTCCGCTTTTCTTTTTCGTGAATGTCTGTAGGAATTCCCCTGCCATTATCAATTACGGTGATGCTTTCGTTGGGGTTGATAATTACCTTAATATGGTCGCAATAGCCAGCCAAAGCTTCGTCAATAGAGTTGTCAACTACTTCATATACAAGATGATGCAGTCCCTTGCTCCCAATATCGCCAATATACATTGCCGGTCGTTTCCTTACCGCCTCCAAGCCTTCCAATACCTGTATGCTACTTGCGTCGTAAGTTGTTGCCAATGCATCGGCGTTCAATAGATCACTCATTTTATCCAAAAATTAATAACCCGCAAAGGTACTTTTTTTAAGGCAAAGAAGGTGCGCTGAAGGAAGGAATTACCTGAAAATTTATCAACAAAACAGCGCGGATTTTTGCTAAGGGTAGCTTATTATTTTTTGGGTTTTGAAGCAAAAAGGTTTTGAAAAATGCCAACTATCGCCTTATTACCAATCCTGCATCGTATTCTCCTTCAATTAAAAAACACTGACAACAATTTACGATTGCCAGTGTTTGTTGGTAATTAAGTGTAGGTGAGATTTGGGTTCTCTCCCAAACTATCAATAAGAATACCGTTTTTAAAATGCCAGAGTTGCTCCTGCCATAAAACGAAACCCTTGTGTAGGATAATTTTTCCAACGCTCCAATCGTTGGTTTCCTAAATTTGAGAAGTTTGCGAAAAGGGAAAGCAATGGATTGAGCCTGTACTCAACTCCAAGATTCAAATCGATATGCATGTTTTGGAGTTGCACTGGTACAACTTGGTTGCCCTGCGGGTTGAATGTTCTCGCATAAGTGGCATTTCGCCCAAAAACATCCGCCGTAAATATAACTCTATCTCTAATATTGTATCGTGCCGAGAATGTAAGTTCGCTTGTAGGCAGATGCCAAGGCCTCAATTGGTTGGTAAGGTTGTAATCGAATAATGCCGCCGAGATTATTGCCTGAAAGTCTCTTCCAAATTGCGTAATTAGCTCTCCTCGCACCATGAGTCTATTTATATTGTCGAAAGTGGTAACAAATGTGTTCTGAAAGGGCGCAGTGGTATCGCTTACAAAGAAAGCAAAATTGTCGAGCATGGCATGTGATGCAGAGAAGTTGAGCGAAACATTGTCAGAAAATGCAACTTTGATGCCGCCCGATATTTCCATTCTGTTTGTGAGAAAACCCAAATGGGTGGAGGTATTTATAAATGGATTTTGGGCAACCAAACCGCGCAGTGAATGTCTGCTTATGCCGCCAGAAATACCACCGTGAATTATTAGGAGATTCTCAATCAAATGGGCATTAAAACTCAAATGGGGAAATAAGCGCCCATAAGAAGCCGTATCCGATTGTGCCATAATGGCCAATCCCGCTTCTAAATAAAAGTTTCGTCCAATGGTAAAAATTGCTGACGGCTTTACTTTCACCACTGCAGTGTTGCTGGTATCAATCTCAGTATTGGCTGCAAAATAATCTACATCTGCTTCCAATTTGAAAAAAGTATTGGTAACATACCTATTGGAAAAGTTTATATTTCGACCTATCATTCCCGAAAACCTAATGTTTTGCTCAGTTGCTTTTTTAAGTGCTTCCATATAATGGTATTCTATGCGGGTTTGGTAAATAAATTTTGATGAATCGCCATGATGGCTACCCAAAGCAGCATGGGCGTTGAATTGATTGAAAATTTGCAATAGGTCTTCTCTTGTGATGTTTTCGAGAATGGGAGCCAAGGCAGGATTTTGCTCAATGATATTGGGTTGGAATCCGTATCTGTGTAATAGGTTTCGCTCGTATTGCAAACCAGCTTCAAGGGTATGGTTGCCTATAAATCGTTTGCCATGCAATTTTGCCAGATTGTCGCTAAACCCACTATAACCATATCCATCAATAATTCCTGAAGAAGAAAGATGCCGGAGTTGGAGTCCCATATTATAAGTATCTGACCTTAGCGAATTATAGAATAGTTCTAAATATGGCGTTGAATAGGTTCCTATCCCCCCTTTAATGTAGCCATTGAGTAGTCTTTGCAGTGGCTCACCATGCATTCGTGCAGGTATTATGGGTTCGAGTTCGAAGTGTATGTCGGTAATTCTATGTCTGATTTCGTAATCGAATTCAGGTTTGGCAATAGCGGCATCTTCCGTTTGGGGGTTTTCGGTGATTTTAGTTGCATCCATTACTGCCGGCTTAAATGGGGCTACAACCCTTACCTCATCGGTGCGTGCAGGTTGCTGGCTATAAATGGCTGTAACAGCAGTAGCCATTATTACAGCAGTTAATCCAAATCTTGTTAAAATATTTTTTTTACACATGGTGATTTCTGTTTTAGAAATTGGAAAACACTTTCGGGAGCTATTAATTTCTGCCAATGTTAACATCCGTAGGTCGTTGGCCTGCAGGTCGCTGTCTTTGCTCTGCTTCTACGATAGCATTGAGTTTCTGAACTGCCAATTCTCTCAGTTCGCTTCCTTGGTAATTATCTATTATGCTCTGAAGGGTGTGTTTTGCCTGAAAAATATTACCCATTGCCAAGTAGGTGTCGGCAAGAAGGATGAATGTTTTCGCTAACCAATACTCTTGGGCACTCATTCTAGAAACGAATTCGAATATCATAGTTTCTGCTTGCTGAAAATTTCTTGCATTATACTCTATGAGTGCCAGATTGTACATTGCTTCGGCTGCTAAAGCATTGTTTGTAAGATTCATAGCACTTCTGAATGAAGTGCGGGCTGCAATAGGTTGGCTTAGGCTCATGGCCGATTTGCCAGCCAAAAGGTGGGCCTGCTGCTGATGCTCTATAGAAGCTCGCTGATTGGCGGTTATGGCGTTTGCCGCAACTATGCTTTCTCTAAACCGCTGAAGTTGGTACAAGGTTCTTGCTTGTCCAATCTGTGCTTCAATTCTTATGGCTGGCGATTCTGCAACATTCTCAAGTCGTCGAAACAAATCCAATGATGATGCGTGGTTGCCCAATCGTTCTTCAATGATGGCCGCCCTTTGCATGGCATTTTCAGTAAACCCCGACCGTGCCCGATTTATTACCAATTGGTAATTTGTGAGTGCTTGCTGCAACTCGTTGGCCCTAAAAAAACATTCGGCTAAATAGAAGTTTGCATTATTGGCAAAAATTCCTTGCGGAAACCTACTCAGGTAATTGGTAAACGAGATGCTTGCATTTATGCAGTCGCCTCGCATAAATTGGGTTTCGGCTGCCATATAGGTCAATGAATCTTGCTGGGCTACAGTTATATTAGCAAAACCTAATCCCTGTGAAAACTGTATAAAATCATCAACTCTTCCTTGCTCTACATGGATGTTGCGCATAGCTGCCAATGCTTCCTGTGCTTGAATTGTGCCCGGATAGCGGTTTATTACTTCTCTGAACATTGCCAAAGCCTGATCGTTGCGATTGTCGTTGAAGTGGATAAGACCACTTTTGAGCATGGCACTTTTTACATTTGCGCTATTGGGATGCTGCGCAATGAGTCTGCTAAATGATTCCAGAGCATTGGGATTATTGGCAAGCAGCAACCAGCTATTTCCTATTTCGTACAAGGCTTCGTCAACAAAGTTTCCGGTGGCATTGGTGGTGATAAGATTTTGCAATTGGGATATTTTTTCGCTATGCCTGCCCATTGCCCCATTAGCCATACCAATTTGAAAAAGAGCATACTCCCTGTCTATTACATTCTGATTTATGGCTCGATTATAGAACTCTATTGCCTGAGCAAAAAGTCTGTTCATAAAGTAGCTATCTGCTATTCTGAGCAGGGCATCGTTTACAAGGCGAGGTTGCTGCCCTCTTGCACTGATGAATCTGCGAAATGCTGCAATGGCTTCCGTATAATTGCTGATGTTGAAATGGCTATATCCAAGGGTATAATGTGCCTGGTGGAAGATATTAAGGTTAATTGCACCCGGTGATGTTATAAATTGTTGCAAAACATCAATGGCTTGCTGGTAATTCTGCCTCCTATATTCTGCCTGTCCTTGCCAATATAAAGATAATGCAGTAAAAGACCTGTTATCGGGAAATCTTCTGGACAACATGAAATGCATGATTGCGTCCTCGAAATTATTGTTGTTGAAAAGTTCAACACCCCTATTATATGCAACCCGTTGATAAGCAGACCTTAATCGCGGATTATTAATTGGAATTCTTTCAAGGGAAGATAGGGCTTCTCTAAAATTGCGGGTAGAAAGGAAAATATCCACCAAGAAACCTGTGGCTTCATTTGCGCGTATCGATTGCGGAAATTCGCTTATGTATCTTTGAAAATACTCAATGGCTTCGTTGAATTGATCCATATTCAGTTGATACGAAAGCTTTGCATAGTAAAATATCGCATCTTGGGTGATTGCCGGATCGTGATTGTTTTCTAATGCTGCCCTGAAAGCTATGCGAGCCTGATGATACTGATTTACTTGAATATAGGCACTTGCAAGATGGAAGTGAGCATTCTGAGATAAAGGATCATCGCCTCCGGTTACCTTTTCAAAATTCGTAATGGCTTCCCTAAATTGATTTAATCGGAAGTGGGTAAAGGCCAACAAGTAATGATCGTCGCGGCTTGCATTGGATTGCCTACTACTCATAAAGGCCTGCAGATAAGGCAAAGCTCTATCATACTGGCCTTGCCTAAACCATGCCTCTCCCAAAAGCCGTTGGATTTCGGGCACACGCTCTGGGCTTGCTCGCTCCAACAATGGTACTCCATAATCAATAACCTGACCGAAATCACTTTGCAAATAAAAAATATTTACAATGTAGTAGGGTACAATGGAGCCAAATGTAGGGTCATGTTCCAAACTCTGAAAGGAGGCCAAAGCAGAAGTAAGGCTTCCCTCAACGAAGGCAATATGCCCCAAATAATAGGTTGCCGGTGGAAAATATGGCGAATATGGGTTGCCTATGTTCATAAACATCTGCCTTGCAAGCGGAAAATCGTTGATCATGAATAGACTATGACCCCGCTTGAAAAAATACTCGTTTTGCAAATAAATATTTAAGTCCTGAACCCTTACCTGCGCAAACCATTGGGCTGCTTCCTGAAATCTACCTGCTCTATAAATGACATTGCCAGTTTGAAACTTTACAAGGTTTTGTTGAATATGGGTTGGGTGTTCTTCCATGAATGCCTTGAGTTTTTGCTCGGCATCGGGATTAAACAACTGAGCGGCGCAAAGCGCAATATGTAATTGGGCATTGATGCGCATGGGGTCATTTTTTTCAGGAATGCGCTCCAACACATTTTCAAACATTTGTCTTGCCGCACTGTACTGGCTTCTCTCATACAACTCAATAGCCAAGCGAAAATCGGAGCCTGGCTGATCGTGCACCATCGGCTTTTGTGAATACAATGCATTTGGCAGCAAAAACACCAAACAAACCAGAGCGATGATTACGGTTTTTGT
>DMJL01000287.1:6497-8606 GCA_003451785.1 Bacteroidales bacterium | reverse complement strand
ATCCCAAAAACAACCGTAAAACTTGAAAAAGAATCTGCGCTGAAAGTGCTCAAACTTATAGAACTTTTCGAGGATGACGACGATGTGCAGAATGTGTTTCACAATCTGGAACTTACCGACGAAATGTTGAAGGAAATGTAAACTCTACCATCAAAAAAGGAGCATCTTTAGATGCTCCTTTTTTGTGGACTTTAACACCAAGAAATATTTTCTAATTCTTTCCGTTTTTTTCTCCAAAAGCTACGATTTTCATTGTGTCGTTGGCTATCACCAATTCTTCGTTGGTGGGTACAACCATAACTTTTACTTTTGAATCTTGCTTCGAAATTAGCTCCAATTTGCCCCTAATACCATTATTGCGTTCTAAGTCGAAACTTATCCCCAAAAACTCAAGTCCTTTACAAACAGCTTCGCGGGTTTCGGGACCATTTTCGCCCACGCCACCGGTAAAGATGAGGAGGTCGAGTCCGCCCATAGCTGCTGCATAAGCCCCAATGTATTTCTTTATGCGATAGATATACATATCTAATGCAAGTTGTGCTCGCTTGTTGCCTTCGTTCCATGCCGCATTTTCAATCTCACGCATGTCGTAAGAAACTCCACTAATACCCAGTACCCCGCTTTTCTTATTTATCAGATTGTTGGCATCGTCAACATTCAAATTATGTTTTTTCATAATGTAGAGAAGCGCACCCAAATCTAAATCGCCAGTGCGAGTACCCATCAAAAGACCTTCAACAGGCGTAAGTCCCATGGAAGTATCTACCGATTTTCCGTTTTTAATGGCGGCTATCGAAGCACCATTGCCCAAATGGCATGTTATAGCCTTTATATTTTCTTGGCGCATGAATAATGCATCGCATGCACGGGCAAATACATACTTATGGCTTGTGCCATGAAAACCATAACGCCTTATCTTATCGTTGGCATATAGCTCATAGGGCAATCCATACATGTAAGCATGTTGGGGTATGGTTTGGTGAAATGCTGTGTCGAACACTGCTACCATGGGCACATTGGGAAGTAGGTTCTTCATGGAAACAATCCCCTTCAGGTTTGCCGGGTTGTGTAGGGGAGCTAGATCTTGTACTTCCGTGATCTTCTGAATCACTTCGTCGTCAATTAAAATGCTTACACTGAAAGTTTCACCTCCATGTGCAACCCTGTGTCCTACGGCATAAATCTCCTCTATGCTTTCCAAAACTCCATGATTCTTATCCAGAAGAATTTTCAGGATAAGGTTTATGCCTGTTTCGTGGTCAGGCACATCTTGAACAGCCTGATACTTGTCTTTGCCCTTGGGTTGATGCTTCAATAAGCTGTCTTTTAGACCAATTCTGTCTAACAAACCAATAGCCAAAAGCTCTGCATTGTTGGCCATGTTTATCAACTGATACTTCACAGAAGAACTGCCGCAATTGAGAACTAAAATTTTCATTTTTTCTTTTGTTTAAGATATGTGGTTGTCAATAAAATTCATCTTCATGGTAATGCCTAGCTTGCTGCCTGATTTGCTGTAATGGCAACAAGATTAACTATGTCGTCAACAGAACAACCTCTCGAAAGGTCGTTGATGGGTGCTGCCATTCCTTGCAATACTGGGCCAACTGCTTCAGCACCCGCAAGTCGTTGAACAAGTTTGTAGGCAATGTTTCCAACTTCAAGATTGGGAAACACCAGCACATTTGCCCTTCCAGCAATGCTACTACCAGGTGCTTTGCTCTTGCCAATGGCTTCTACTATGGCTGCATCTGCCTGCAACTCGCCATCAATTAGAAGATTAGGCTCCATCTCGCGGGCAATGCGGGTGGCTTCTATCACTTTGTCGCACATGGGGTGTTTTGCACTCCCCTTAGTGGAGAAGCTTAGCATGGCTACTCGTGGCTCGAGACCGGTGATTGCCTTAGTAGTTTTGGCACTCGATACTGCAATCTCTGCAAGTTCGCGTGCCGTTGGATCGGGGTGTACGGCGCAATCGGCAAACACCAGCAAGCCATCATCACCCCATTTTTTATCATTAAGCAACATGAAGAAAGCCCCAGAAACACAACTGATTCCCGGAAGCGTTTTTACAATCTGAAACGCTGGCCTAAGCACATTGCCTGTTGT
>DMJL01000287.1:0-6113 GCA_003451785.1 Bacteroidales bacterium | reverse complement strand
GGGTTTGCCACCAATTGATAAGCTTCGTCGTAAGTAATTCCCTTCGACTTCCGAATTTCTGTTAACATTTCGGCAAAAAAACCACGGCGCTCCCAAGTTTCAGGGTCGATTATCGTAGCGCGTTTAATGTTTTTTAAACCAAAAGAATCGGCCATCATTTCAATTTCTGCTTTTGGACCTAGCAAAATAAGTTTTGCTAACCCTTCTTGCAAAATAATATCGGCAGCTTTTAATGTGCGTTCTTCTGTACCTTCGGGCAACACAATGGTTTTGCCCGCCATCCTGGCCTTTTCTTTAATAGAATCAATGAACTGCATAGAAATCAAAAAGTTGTATAAAAAGTTTGTGTAAAAAAATTAATAAACAATTTATTAAGAAGGAAGTTGTTATTGCGAGTTTTTTCAAATCATTAATAGGCAGCGAATAGTATATTTCAAAATCTGGCCGAAAGTATCGTTTGTAAACACAAAAAAATGCACCAAATTCCCAATTCTTTTTTATTGCATCGAAACAGGCTAAACCATTGAAGTATTGTGTTTTTATGCAAACAAAAGATATACTTTCAAAATTGCTGCAAAGGTAGATTTTCTCCTACGATAACCAATTGTAAAATTCTATTTTTTCGTAGTTAGAATGAGTGTTTTTTCGTAAAGAAAAGTTGTGCTACAGCGATTCCAAAATCCAAATGGATAGATTACTTTTGTGCAAAATTTTTCATGCCATCTGCATCAAAATTTTTATGGGCTTGTTTTATTGCAATTACTAGTTTAGGTGGTATGCAATCTGTTGCTTTTGCAAGCCTTCCTTTAGATAATATACCGCCGTCTCAAGTTTTTTCTCCGGCATTGTTTAGCCCTTACAACTTCACAGAGGTTGAAACAATTGATACTATTGATGTAGTTGAACCCCCTGCGGTAATTTTGGGATGGTCGTCTTTTTGGGGCAATGAGCATCTGCTGAAGCCCACATCTATGGACATTCAAATGAGGGTTGTATCTGAATCTCCAACTTGGTTGTTGATAATAATTTTGCTTTGCCTTGTAGGTTTGGCTTTTGTTAGGTTAAACTACCCCTACCAAACCAAGCTCTTTTTGCTTTCTACAACAAGTCAAAGGCTTTATAATCAGTTGGAAAGGGAAGGTGGTTATTTTAAGGAAACCCCAGCTTGGATACTTTATGGGATTTTTGTTCTTTCCATTTCCGCGCTTATTCTGAAGTCGGTGAAGCATTTTCAAATTAGTCATCCATTAGATTTTCTCACTGACTACTATGTTTTTATTGTAACTGTGGTTTTGGTGATTGTGTTTTTTATAGCAAAGGGTTTATTCACCAAATATTTGGCTTGGGTTTTTCAAACTTACGATGCTAATACAGCTTACAACACCAATATTTTTCTTTTCAACAATATCATTGGCATTATATTAATTCCGTTGATAGCAATTTATCATTACAATCCTACTGAGATAACTTTAATTGCAAGCTGGGCTGTTTTTCTGCTTTTTAACATACTGAAATTATCACGGGGCATTTGGTTGGGCAGCACTCGTAACAAGCTCCGATTGTATTATTTAATTTTGTACCTTTGCACAATCGAAATTTTGCCCCTTTTGATAATTGCCAGACTAGCAGGAATAGATATTTTTGCATTGTAAATGCATCAATATCAGTCTGTTTTCACAGAAGTAGAACTATAAAATTGAATTGAGTTTTGAAAATCAAAAAGATTCTTATCTCACAACCAGCACCCGAAAGCGAAAAATCTCCTTATGCTGATTTGATAAAGCAGTGTAATGTTGATGTAACTTTCAAGAAGCTCATTCGTATTGATAGAATTACAGTGAAGGAGTTCAGACAGCAAAGAATAAACATCCCCGATTACACTGCTATCATATTCACTTCTAGGCATGCTGTTGATAATTTCTTTTCAATGGCAGAAGAGATGCGGGTGCAAATCTCAGACCAGATGAAGTACTTTTGTGCTTCGGAAGCTATTGCATTGTATTTGCAGAAATATGTCCAATACCGTAAGCGAAAAATATTCTTTGGCAAAGGTCAACTGAACGACCTTATGGATGTGGTGAGAAAACATCGCGAGGAAAAGTACATTTTTATTTGTACTGAAAATTATCAAAATGATATTCCCAATCTGCTTACCCAGCATAAGGTAAATTTTGTGTGCGCACCCATCTATCGCACAGTGCCCGAAGATCTTAATGGTATTAATATCACAGACTATCAGTTGATAGTGTTTTTTAGTCCATTTGGTATTGAATCCATCAAATCCAATTTTCCCGATTTTGAGCAGGGAGAAACATTGTTTGGCGCATTTGGCGAAGCTAC
Organism: Bacteroidales bacterium; assembly: GCA_003451785.1. Lineage (GTDB taxonomy): Bacteria > Bacteroidota > Bacteroidia > Bacteroidales > UBA7960 > UBA7960. The sequence continues at coordinate 3,773 of DMJL01000287.1, read as the reverse complement.
CGCAAAAGCCATCGAAGAAAAGGGTTTCACCGTGCATGTAAAAGCTCCCAACGAAAAGTTTGCCTCCATGCCCCCTGCACTTTTAGATTTTATTCAGAGAAGCAAAAAATAGACCCTGATATTTTCTCCATACCGATTGGTCTATTCTAATTTTGCCTCATAGGCCTAATGAATATTTTTTCTAAAAACCAACGGCTCTGCTCCTTGCGCCACAAAAACGATCTTTTCAATAAAGGGAAGACATTTTTTGTGTATCCGTTCAAAGTGTTTTATTGCATTTATAGTATCCATCCAGCCCCAGAGAATGTGTTTTCATTATCGCAAGAAGGAGCTGAGTTCTTGCAAAAGCATAGAATGGTAGATGAAATAGACCCTTTTTTTCAACAAAAGGATTGGTTGCCGCATAGAATTAAATTATTGATTACAGTATCAAAAAAAAGCCACAAAAGAGCAATTGACCGTAATAGGATTAAACGATTGATAAGAGAAGGCTACCGCACAAACAGGCAGCATCTGACCGAAGCACTGCTGACGGAAAATCAAGTTTGCTTATTGGCACTTTCATACAGTAGTCGGCAAATTTTGCCATTCTCAGAGATAGAACGCAAAATCGTAGTAATTTTACACAGGATTGGCGAAAGTCTCCAATCCTTGTCAAATAATGATATTCAATAACTTGCTGTGTCGCTACTTCGATTCGTTACCAAAGCAATTAATTTCCTGTTAATCGGCCTAATTAGATTTTATCAAGGTGCTATTTCCCCATATTTGCCTAATAGTTGTAGGTACACGCCCACTTGTTCGCATTTTGGGGTAGAAGCTCTAAGAAAACATGGCCCAATAAAAGGCGGGTGGCTTACCTTAAAACGAGTACTTTCGTGCCATCCGTGGGGAGGTAGTGGATATGATCCGGTGCCGTAGATTGAATGGGTACACTTTTTGTTGTAGTCATTTTATTGGATTTGTATGCGAATTAGCTGTTGATATGTATCCTGTGTGCGAAGATTATGGAATCTTCTAAAAATGATGGCTGCAGCTAACGAAAATATGGGTTGTACATTTTTGAGTCTTAATTTTTTTAGATATGAATACAAAATCTTGTGGGTGTTGCACCAATATAAGTCCCGTTGAATCTGACAAAGGTGAAAGCTGTCAGTCGAATAATATCCCAACTGCAAATAGCGATGACTCATTAATAAATAACGGTCGTAGGCGACCATCTTTCTTTTCGGGAATCTTTTTTAATCAGCTTAAACAAGTGCTTAAGAAAAAGCTTCGTGTGGTAGCTTTGGTTTTGGGGTTAGGAAGTTTGGTGCTTGTTGCCGGTGCCTTTGGAACTAGAAATTTTGAACTTGTAAAAAGTCTCGATATTTTCGCGAGTGTGCTTAGGGAGCTAAATGCGAATTATGTGGAGGAATTCGATCCCATGACACTGGTGCAAACTGCCATAGATGGTATGTTGGAGTCTCTCGATCCATACACTGTATTTGTACCCGAAGCCCAATTAGACGAAATGCAATTTATGACCACCGGGCAATATGGAGGCATAGGTGCCCTAATCACGCAGCGAAACAACCAAATTTTAGTATCTGAGCCATACGAAGGCACCCCTGCCTACGAGGCAGGTCTTAGGGCTGGTGATATTATTCTCGATGTTGATGGGGTGCCCTTGCTAAATATGACTGCCGATATGGTTAGCGAGCGCCTGAAGGGGCAACCCGGCTCACCGGTGATACTTACTATCAGGCGATACAACGAGCCAAACCCACTACAAATATCCATTACTCGGCGCATGATTACTATCAGCAATGTTGCCTATTTTGGTGTTATTGACAACAATATTGGCTATATTTTGCTTACAGGGTTTACCCAAAATGCAGGTCGCGAAGTAAGAAATGCAATCAATAATCTGAGGCAAAACAATAATCTCAGCGGAATAATTGTTGATATGCGTGGCAATGGCGGCGGCCTAATGAACGAGGCCGTAGATATTGTGAACCATTTCGTGGAACGCAATACTTTGATTGTTAGCACAAAAGGTAATGCAGCCCAGAGAGTTATCAGCCACCGCACACTTAATGAGCCTATTGACACTCAATTGCCTCTTGCAATTCTTATCAACAGAGGATCTGCATCTGCATCTGAAATAGTTGCCGGAGCAATCCAGGATTTAGATAGAGGTGTAGTTATAGGACAACGGTCTTTTGGCAAGGGGTTGGTGCAGAATGTAGTTCCTTTGAGCTACAATACACAACTCAAACTCACAGTTGCCAAATATTACATCCCCAGTGGTAGAAGTATTCAGGCAGTGGATTACGCTACCAGAAATGAAGATGGTAGTGTAGCCGCAATTCCCGACTCCTTAAAACGGAGATTTGAAACCCGCAATGGCAGAATAGTATATGATGGTGGGGGTATTTTGCCCGACATCATTACCGATGCTACAAATCTTAGTGATATTTCGAGAGCATTGATTATCAATTTCCTTATTTTCGATTTTGCAACCCGGTTTCATGCACATAATGCGGAGATAGGCTCACCCTATCAATTCAGAATTACTGATGCTATCTACAACGATTTTATTTCGTTTCTGGCCGATAAAGAATACAACTATGTAACGGATAGCGAACGATTGCTACAGGAGTTTCGCAATGCAGCAATTAGCGAAAGATACTTTGCATCGGTTGAGCAAGAGTTTAATGTACTCAAAGCCGCCATATTAGACAATAAAAAAGACGACCTAAAAATTTTTCGGGAAGAAATATCATTTTTGTTGAAGGAGGAAATTCTATCGCGCTACTTCTTGCAAAGGGGGCGGGCACAAGCCAATCTTAGCACCGATCCCGAAATAAGAACAGCAATAGATTTGCTTTCCAGCAGAGAAAAGTACAGAAACACATTGTCGGGTAGGTAAATGGTAAGTAGCGGTTAATGATGGATTGTGTGAATAGCAGATTATCAAGAGTTTAATGGTTTTCATGCATTCTTCATTTTTACTTTTGTATCCTTGCCACTTAAAATAGTTTCATTGAAGTAGCGCATGAGACCGATTGTATCTTTTTATTGTATGCTTTTGATTGTGGCCTTAGGTTTTTCATTGCCATCGCATCTCTTTGCAAGTCTTTCAAATAATGAAGCAATGCTTTCAGATTTCGAAGGTGTTGTATCCACCAAGCAGCTTTCGTTAGCCCAGGATGTTCCTACACAACCCCAGCAGGCAAGACCATCTGCACGCCCAAGGCAGCAAAATCCAGATAGGGTTGCCCCCGAAAGGAGGGCTCGCCCAACAGTGGTTAGACCCGGGGGACGACCCGAAGGTATTGGAAGACCACAAGGAGCACGACCACAGAGGGTTAGACCCGTAAGGAGACCTGCAGTACAATAATTATGAGCTTTATGGATTTAGATTATCGAATGGATTTCTACTTTTAGCCTTTTTTATTCGTTTTAATAAAATAGTGGAATGTAAATAATCGGTTGTAGATGAAATATTTAATTGCTCGAATTCTTTTCTTAATTTTTATTTTTAATGCCACAATATCTTCCTCCCAAGAAGTTGCAACCGATAGCTTAAAGTCAGATACTAGCGTGCACCAAGTGTTTGCTGGATTATCTTTTTCAAACTATCCGTTGTATTACCAATCCAATTTTGCAGGGATGAACTCTGCCATTTCTACTCATTTGCTTTATTCCTTCAATACCAATCTGTGGTTCGAAGCTAAGTTTTACCATCTGCCCAACAAATCCCCTTTTTTCTCGCTGCACGAATTGGC
>DMJL01000109.1:1252-5178 GCA_003451785.1 Bacteroidales bacterium | reverse complement strand
CCTGCTGTATTTGCATTTGGGCTTTATCCGGGAGAAGGTCCGGGTCTTGTTTTTCATGTGCTTCCACAAGTTTTCATGCAAATGCCGGGTGGATACTTCATTGCTATTTTGTTTTTTGTGCTTCTGGCCATAGCTGCTCTTACTTCTGCCATTTCCATATTGGAGGTAGTGGTGGCTTTTTTGATGGAGGAGTTTAAACTCGCTCGCAAGAAGGCAACCATCATGGCATCGGCTGCCGCACTTTTTGTAGGTGTTTTCAGTACTTTATCTTTTGGAGTGCTAAGCCAATATACAATCGGTGAATTCAACTTCTTTGGGATCCTCGACTTTACGGCCTCCAAGGTGATGCTACCTTTGGGAGGGCTGCTTATTGTGATATTCCTTGGCTGGGTGATGAAGGCTGCGGATGTGAAGGATGAATTGTCCAATGGCGGTGTGCTGAAAGTGCAACTCTTCTCCGTCTTTTGGTTTATCATCCGTTTTATTGCACCCATTGCCATTGCTCTAATATTTCTCAACAGCATAGGATTAATCTGACCAATTCACATCAATTATCAACTATAAAACAAACAAATCTATGGCAGAATTCTTAGACGGTCTAAACAACATTATCCAATTGTACAACGAGTATGTTGGTGGTTACCTTATTCTGATTTTTCTTGTGCCTACGGGTATCTACTTTGCAATTCGGTTTCGTTTTTTGCATGTGCGGAAATTTTGGCATTCGGTAAGCATTCTTCGAGGGCGATACTCCAAGAAGGATGATCATGGAGATGTGAACCATTTTAAAGCACTAACCACTGCATTGGCAGCCACTGTTGGCACCGGAAATATAGTAGGCGTTTCACTGGCTATCTATTTTGGCGGCCCGGGTGCTGTGTTTTGGATGTGGGTTACAGGTTTTTTCGGCATGATGCTAAAGCTGGTAGAATGCACGCTGGCACTTAAATATCGAAAAACCAATCCGGATGGTACCGTTTCCGGTGGTCCGATGTATTATATGGAGCTTGGGTTGAAAGATCAATTAGGAAAATATGCCAAAGTGCTTGCTGTGGTTTTTGCTGGTGCTGCTGTATTGTGCGCTCTGGGAACAGGTAATATGGCGCAAAGCAATTCAATTTCGGCTGCTTTATTCAAAAGCTATCAAATACCCAATTGGGTAACAGGCGTATCGTTGTCATTGCTGCTGCTTTTGATTGTAATTGGTGGCATAAAGCGGATTGCGGAGGTAACCTCGCGATTGGTGCCCGCAATGGCTTTGATTTATTTAATAGCAGCCATGGTTATATTTGTGCTTAATATTGATAAGATTTTGCCAGCATTTGCCATGATTGTATCCGATGCATTCACTGGTACTGCTGCAACAGGAGGGTTTATTGGATCGGCTTTTATACTTACACTCACAATGGGGGTTAGGAGAGGCTTGTTTAGCAACGAGGCAGGGCAGGGGTCGGCTCCCATGGCACATTCTGCTGCAAAAACACCCTATCCTATCCGCGAAGGACTGGTCTCCAGCCTCGAGCCGTTTATTGATACGCTTATTATCTGCACGCTCACAGCATTGGTTATTATTGTAACGGGTGCATGGCAATCTGGTCTGCAAGGGGTAGCAATGACTATTCACGCTTTTCAAACAGGTTTTGACCAGATAAATATTGGCTTCATGGCCTCGCACCTTGTTTCGGTTGCGTTGTTCCTATTCGCATTTTCTACCATCATTGGATGGGCGTATTATGGCACTCGAGCTGCCCAATACTTATTTGGATTTGGGGCAATCAAACCGTTCTATTATCTGTATGCTGTTTTTGTATTTTTCGGTGCCGTTTGGGGCTTAGACTTAGTATGGAATTTTGTGGATATGGTTATTACCTTTATGACCATCCCCAATTTGATAGCCATAGTCTTGCTCACACCAGTGATAAAAAAGGAGATTGACGATTATTTCTCCAAGGATTACAAAACTTTATAAAGTGGCTCGGCTTTTGCAATGGGTTTTCAAAGTTGCATCAAGGTTATTGCACTTTAGTGTACCTTTGAATCCCCATTGCAGAGTATTATATGTTGTCAAAAATAAAGTTAATAGTTGTTTTTAGCATGCTTTTGGTGTTTCAATGCCTGAGTTCTCAGGATGTTTATAGCCAAGCAAGAACCCCCATTGATTTTCAGGCTGATAATATGCGGTTCGACCGCAATTTGGCTCCCGATGCTCGCAGGCTTATTGGCAATGTGCAGTTTATGCATCGCGGAACAACCATGCGCAGCGATAGTGCCCACCTATTTGCAGATCAAAATAGGCTGATAGCTTTTAGAAACATTTTTATTAAAGTAAACGACACCGTGAGCCTTTATGGCGATCACCTTGTTTACGATGGCAATACCCGAATCGCCAACCTAACTGGGAATGTGAGGCTTACCGACCCCCAAATGGTTCTTACTACCAATCACATGGTGTATGATCTCAATAGAAATACTGCCAATTTCACCGGCGGCGGGCAGATTGTAAATGCATCCAATACACTCACAAGTAAATGGGGTTTTTATTTTGTGAACGATAAGATTTTTCTTTTTCGCGATAGCGTGCATCTCAAGAATCCCGACTACGAAATGCATTCAGATACCCTGCGATACAATACCCTCACAGAGGTGGCCTACTTCTATGGACCAACAACCATCACAAGCGAAGAAAACATCATCAGATGCTATAATGGTTGGTACGATACGCGCCGCGAAATTGCACATTTTGGCAAAGATGCAGTTTTGGAAGGTCCAAATCAATCTATTACCGGCGATAGCTTATTCTACGACCGGCAATTAGGGTTTGGAAGGGCTGTAGGTAATATTTTGATAACCGATACCGAAAGAAATTCCTTTATAACCGGACATTTGGCAAAGCATTTCGAGAAGGAGGGCTTGTCCATAGTTACCCAACAGGCTGTGCTTACCGTAGTTTCGGAAGGCGACAGCCTGTTTTTGCATGCCGATACTCTCAGGTCTATTAATTTGGAAGACCAACAAAGGCAATTCGTTTTTGCATACAACAATGCAAGGTTCTATAGAAACGACTTGCAGGGCTTAGCAGACTCTATTGCATACAATTTTCAAGATTCTACCATCTACCTCTATCATAATCCCATTTTATGGTCTGGCGTGCATCAACTCACAGCCCAGCGAATGGAAATTCTTACTTCCGATGAGGCGATAGTGAGAGCCAACCTCTTTGATGCAGCTTTTATTGCTTCTCAAGTTGGCGATGTGGGTTTCAACCAAATAAAGGGACGAAATCTCACTGGGTATTTCAAGGATAATGTAATTCACAGAATAGATGTGCAAGGCAATGCCGAAACTCTATATTTTGTGGAAGAAGACGATGGGTCAATCATGGGAATGAACAAGGCACTTGCGCATCGAATCATTATTTGGGTTGACAATGGAGAAATATCGGGTATCCGATTCATTGAAAGTCCGGAGGCAAGTCTTATCCCAATGGAGGAACTCACAGATGAAGACCGTTATCTTTTGAATTTTCATTGGCACGACGATGTAAGACCCAGATCAAAACAAGATATTTTTTTGCAAGACGAACCATCCCAAGATGATACAATTCGAACAGATTAAGCTTCCTAATGGGCTGAAGGTAATTTCGCATTACGATCCTTCTACACCATTGGCAGCCGTAAATATGCTCTACGATGTAGGGTCAAAAGATGAAGACCCAAATCATACGGGATTGGCGCATTTGTTTGAGCATTTGATGTTCGAAGGCTCGCTGAATATTCAGGAATTCGATACTGTGGTGCAACAAGCCGGAGGCGAAAACAATGCCTTTACTTCGGCAGATATGACCAACTTCTACATTACCCTTCCAGCCATCAATATCGAAACAGCTTTCTATGTAGAATCGGATAGAATGTTGGGGCTGGATTTTT
>DMJL01000109.1:0-855 GCA_003451785.1 Bacteroidales bacterium | reverse complement strand
AATCAGCCTTATGGCGATATTTGGTCGCACATGCGTCCGTTAATTTATACCCAACACCCATACCAATGGCCTACCATTGGAAAGCATCCATCTCATATCGAAAATGTTACCTTAGAGTTAACTAAGGCATTTTTTTCAAAACATTACTCACCTTCGAATGCCATACTTACAGTAGCTGGAGATGTGCGACCTGACCATGTGTTTACTCTTGCCCAAAAATGGTTTGGGGATATTCCGGCAGGGAAACCATATTTGCGCAATCTTCCAGTAGAGCCTGTGCAAACTTCGCCACGAAAACTTGTGTTGGAGCGAAATGTGCCTTTAAATCACATTTATATGGCATTTCATACATGCAGCCGAATGCATAAAGATTTCTATTCAACCGATATTCTTTGTGATGTGCTTAGCTATGGTGATTCGTCGCGGTTGGAGCAGGCATTAGTAAAGGAGCAAAAGCTGTTCAACGATATTCAAGCATTTACTATGGGCAGTCTCGATACAGGCTTGCTTGCAATAAGCGCAAGTTTGAATGAAGGAGTGGATTTTGCCGTAGCCGAACATGCAATATGGCAACAGCTCAATGCATTAAAGGAATGTAGAGTGCCTGATTTTGAAATGCAGAAGGTGAAAAATATGGCAGAGGCTGCCCTGGTTGTTTCCGAAAATGGAATTGTAGCCAGAGGGTTTTCTTTGGCCTATTTCGAGTTGCTTGGCAATGCTGCATTTATAAATCAGCAGGTGGATGCGTATCTTTCTGTGTCGTCGGAGTTGGTACAAAATTTGGCGCAAAATATTTTTACCCCATCAAATGCATCCGTAGTTGAGTATCGCGCCAAAAACTAACCATTTTTTATC
>DMJL01000013.1 GCA_003451785.1 Bacteroidales bacterium | reverse complement strand
ATGAAAGCTTTAGGATTGATTACGCAAGAAAAATACGATTTCACCGGCAAGTCCTATGCAGAAATGGTGGCCATGCTCATCGGAGCAGATAAAGCTGACTCCATTCGGAAAAAGGTTGCAAACTATTTGGGACTGCCGGAGAATGCACATGCATTGGATGCTATGTTATGGTTGGGAGTGTTTGATAATGCCCAAATGAACCGCACTGAAGACTCTCCCTTCGAAATCACTTCCGACCTTATGATGGCCAAAATGGGACTAGGATCAGATGATAGAGATATGGTAGTAATGCAGCATGTGTTTCTGGCATCCTACCCCAACGGCGTAACGGAAGTTATAAAATCTTCCATGTTGGATTTTGGAACTCCGGCATCCGACACAGCAGTGGCACGCACTGTTGCATTGCCCGCCGCCATAGGTGTAGAGATGATATTAGAAAATAAGATTTCGGCAAAAGGGGTTCAAATACCCATAATTCCTGAGATTTATAATCCCATACTCGATGCATTGGCAGTTCTGAAAATAACCATGGTGGAGGAGTTTGGATTGCCCAAAACCGAAAACATACAGTAAACTGCTTTACAACTTTTAAATGATTGGATTCTTTGGCTTTGATAGGCAGGTAGAGCCTATCCTTGCGAAAGGGATTCTGCTCCGCTGACGATTTCTACAATCTCTCGAGTGATTCTTGATTGTCGTTCTTTGTTGAAGGCTACTGTGAGGGCTTTGAGGACTTCGATGGCATTGTCGCTTGCTTTTTGCATAGCAAACATTCTTGCGCCATTCTCAGAAGCTATTGCATTTAAAAACAATGAATACAAATGAGATTTGATAAAATTGGGAATTAAATAATCTGAGATTTCTTTTGCTCCCGGATCGAGTAGCACCTTATCAAATCCATCAATATCCAAATTTTCATTAGGATTAACAGGTAGTGAGTTGTAAAGTGCAGCATCCAATGGTAAGAACTCTACAGCATTGTAATCGTGCATTACTGCATTTCTAAAATGGCCATAAACTACATCTATGCGGCAAAATTTTCCGTCAGTAAACAACATCATAAGTTCATCGGCTAATGTGTTACCTGATAAGTAGTTGAATTCTTCGAGAATATCATGATTAACATACAAGATTTTAGCATCACTTTTCAGAAGAATTTCCTCTCCTTTTTTGCCAATTACCATTAAGCCAACTTCCAGCCCTAATTCTGACAGAAGTTTTTCGTGGTCCAAAGCTTTTTTCGCAATCATGTGGTTGTATGCACCGCATTTTCCTTTATTGGATGTGATTACCACCATTAGTGCATTGTATCCCTTTCCTTTGGCAAAAAAATGGCTTTTATCCTCAGCCTTCACTGCATCTTGATAATGCCTGATAATATTGTACAATGCTAATCGGTAAGGCTTTAGACCAGCTATAAGTCTTTGGGTTTTAAACAATTTACTGGAAGCCACCATTCGCATGGCACTCGACACCTGCTGCAGAGTTTTTACGGTGTTTAGTCGAGTTCTTACTTCCTTTAGATTGCTCATTGCTCAGTCAATTTTGATTTTAATGCACTTTTCACCACATTTACCACCTCCACCAGCTCCTTGTGCAAGTCAATAGGAAGCTCTTTGGGTCTATCGGATGTAATTTTGGCATGCGGTAGCTGGCTAAGAAGGTCCTTATGGTTTGCCCTAAGTTGTTTCAAAAACTCCACTTCAAAATCCTGTACCCTATCGGTATCCAAATCTGCCAAAAGGTCGTTCACCCCACAATAAATACAAGCAAGTTGCTCCTCTACGGGAAGTGGCTCGTATTGGTTTTGTTTTAATAGCTCCACATTGCGCATACCCTTATCGAGTATAGCACGGGTGCCTGGGTCGAGATCTGACCCAAATTTGGAGAAGGCTTCCAACTCACGATATTGCGCTTGGTCAATTTTCAGATTGCCAGCTATTCGTTTCATGGGGGCAATTTGGGCATTTCCTCCTACCCTACTCACCGAAATCCCAACATTGATAGCAGGAAGTATTCCGGCATTAAATAGCCCTGATTCCAAAAATATTTGACCATCGGTGATAGAAATCACATTGGTAGGAATGTATGCCGACACATCTCCAGCCTGAGTTTCAACTATGGGCAAGGCTGTTAGCGAACCACCCCCTTTTATAATAGGTACAATAGCGGGGGGTACATCGTTCATTTTTACAGCTACTTCGTCTGACGAAATAACCCTCGCAGCCCTTTCCAACAATCTGCTATGCAGGTAGAAAACATCGCCCGGATAGGCTTCCCTTCCCGGCGGGCGTCGCAGCAAAAGAGAAATCTCACGGTACGACACTGCATGTTTGGATAGGTCGTCGTACACCACTAATGCCGAATGGCCTGTATCGCGAAAGAATTCCCCAACCGCAGCACCTGCAAATGGTGCTAAATACTGCATTGCAGCCGGATCGCTAGGTGTGGCTACAATCACCACAGTATAGTCCATAGCTCGATGGCGCTGAAGTGTATTTACTACTTGGGCAACCGTAGTACCCTTCTGCCCAATAGCAACATAAATGCAAAATACCGGTTCGCCTTTTTCAAACAATTTTCGCTGGTTGATAATGGCATCAACAGCAATTGCAGATTTACCGGTTTGTCTGTCGCCGATAATTAGTTCTCGCTGACCTCTCCCAATGGGAATCATAGCATCAATAGCCTTTATGCCTGTTTGAAGAGGTTGGTTCACGGGTTGCCGAAAAATTACCCCGGGTGCTTTTCTCTCAAAAGGCATGTCGTAGAGATCGCCTTGAATTCCACCCTTTCCATCAATGGGTACCCCCAAGGTATTCACTACCCTTCCTATCAAACCTTTGCCTACTGGAATAGCTGCCATCCTTTTGGTACGCTTCACCACATCGCCTTCTTTCAAAGTCCCGGGTTCACCGAGCAGAATTGCACCCACATTATCCTCTTCGAGATTGAGGGCAACTCCGGTAAGCCCCGAACCGTTCAATTGTATCAATTCTCCGGCCAAGACATTGGAAAGTCCATAGATGCGGGCAATTCCATCGCCTATTTGCAGAATTATTCCGGTCTCCTCCAATTGCACCTCAGGGCGAAAACCCGACATTTCCTGTCGTAGAATGGCTGATATTTCAGCAGGTTTAATTTCCGGCATAGGAAAAAATCATCAATGGTTATTTAATGTACATTAAAATGTTTACGCAACTCGTAAAGTTGTTTTGCAACCGATGCATTGTAGCGCCCATAGCTGAAATCGAGGATAAAGCCGCCTATCAGCGATGGATCTACTTTTTCATCAAACTCGATTTCTTTGTTGGTGAAATACGAAGCTGCTAAAAGTGCTTTTTGCCTCAATGAATCGTTCAATTGAAATGCAGTGGTTACCCTCACCTCTTCAATTCCTTTAAAGGATTTGTAAACGCAAATATATTGTCTGGCAATTTCTTCTAATAATGCGCTCCTACCCTTACGGGCAATTATCAAAAGGTACTTTAGAATCATGGGATGAACAGCCTCGCCAAACAACTGCCTGATAATTTTTTGCTTTTTATTGCCATGTATTATTGGGCTTTCCAAAATAACCCTGATCTCTTTTACTGCCGCGAAAACTTTCTCAATAAAATGCATATCATGAAAAGTACGGTCATGAATCTTGTTCTCAATGGCCAACAATAGCAGTGCCCTTGCATACCTTTTTGCAATGCGCAGAACTTTGCTTTTCATTGTAGGTTCAATCTTTTAAATTTTCCAATATACATCAAAAGTCCATTCGAATGCTATTTCCCTTTGAAACATTAGGTAAACAAAAAGCCATAAGCTTGCATTAATCCCATCCTTTAAAGCCTGTACTCCTTTTCAATTGGGGATGGCTTTATCCAACAAATGATTCACCAACTTATTGCTGTTTTCTTTGTCCTTTAGTTCTTCATACAATAGCTTTTCCGCCATTTCCAATGAAAGGGCTGCAACTTGTCCTTTCATTTGTTGCAAGGCTGCATTCTTCATTTCGTCAACGCTTCTTTTGGCATTTGCAAGTATTATGGCTGCATCTTCTATGGATCTGATTTTTTCGTTCTCAATTATTTCTTGAGCTTCGGTTTTGGCTTTTGCTACTATTTGGTTGCACAGAAGCTCCACTTCAGCAATTTTGCGGGCTTTCAAGTCTTCCAGATTAGAAAGCTCCAAGTCGATCTGTTGCGCCTTTTGCCTAGCATCTGCAATTTCCCTTTCGCGTTCTGCTATGGATTTCAGAATAGGCTTCCAAGCGTATTTTTTTAGAATAATCAGAACGAATGCGAATGCCACGGTTTTCCAAAATATGAGTCCCAAACCAGGCGTTACAAGTTCCATGACGAATAAATTTTAATTTTTCGGTTTTGATGGCTTGTTAATCATTCACTTAGGATACTTCATCTTCAGGGGTAACTACCCTAACTAGCCAATCTTATCTTAAAATGCATTAAACAAGAAACAAAATCAAAAGGCAAATAAGAATAGCAAAGAATGTTGCACCTTCAATAAGAGCAGCCGACACTACCATTGCCTGCCTGAGATCGTTGGCAGTTTCTGGCTGGCGCGCCATTCCTTCGAGTGCGGTTTTAGCAATCTTAGAGATCCCCCAAGTGGCCGCAAACAAACCCAAGACTGCCATAAACGCAGCACCAAGTTTTATGAATTGAGCCGAGATTTCGGCAGTCATTTGAAGTAGAACAAAAAGTTCAGACATAAGGTTAAGATTTAAAGTTTATAAAATGGTACAATTTGGTATAGTTCGTTAATGGTGATCGTCGGGTACGGCCATGCCAAAAAACATAGCACTGAACAAGGTGAAAACATAAGCCTGAAGAAATGCCACCAATATCTTCAGAAAATTCATAAAAATTAGGAAAAAGACTACCAATGGCGAAACCAAAAATCCGGCAAAAGTAGAAAACTCCCCCAAAACAAAAATTAAACATACAAATCCAAGGATGCTCATAAAACCTGCTGTCATGTTGGCAAAAAGCCTAATCATTAGCACAAAGGGTTTTATGAAAACGCCTACGAGTTCGATTATGGGCATCAGGGGAATAGGAAATTTCAGAAAAACCGGCACTCCCGGAGTGTTGAAAATATGTTTCCAATAACCCTTGTTGGCCAAAAATTGTGTTGTAAAAAAAGTGAACATCGCTAAAACAAATGTAACACTAATATTACCCGTGATATTTACGCCACCTGGAAAAAATGGCACAAGAGATAGTATATTTGAAAAGAAAATAAAGAAAAACAGCGACAAAAGGTATGGCAAAAACCTGTGGACATACTTATGGCTGATAGATGAGAATGCCGTAGATTTCAGTACAAAAATGATGATGATTTCTACCAAAGCACAAAATCCTTTTGGTGTGCCACCTGGTCCCATTTTGGTGTATTGCTTGCCTACCCACACAAAAACCAGACAAAGGAGTAAGGCACTCACCAAACCAGAAAAAGCTGCTTTGCTAATGCTAAAATTCCAAAGGCGTCCTGCATTGGGGTCAGGGGTAACTCCATCATCAAGAACTCTGATAATTCTATTTCTTTGACTACCAGTCTTGCCTATTCCAAATCCTTTGTAAGAAGCCTTGCCGTGTTCGAACCTTGAGCTTAGAAAAAAATAAAACCTACCATCGTAGATAAGTATTATCGGTAGCGGAAGGGCAATGTAGCTATCGCCAACCTTAGCTATATCCCATTCAAAATTATCAATGGCCTTGCCAATGATTAAGTCGCCGGCATTGAAAGGTTCTCGTATTGTATCTTCTGGGGCATTGTTGGAATTTGCAGGTGCCACTATACACAACAACAATAGTGCGCTGAAAAAAAACTTCTGCACGCTACAAAATTTTACCACCTTATATGTTGCACCCACTTCGTGCATTCCTTGCATCCTTTAACGCTACAAATTATTCTATCTTCCTACTACACCACCTAATGGATTTTTTTCGACTTGAATCCATCCATTAGACTTAGAATTTCAAAAACTGTGAAAAACAAGTAATAAACAAAAAAACTGATAATAAACCATATTGCCTCGTGGTGCATTAGAAATGAAATCGCCGATATAATTAACAAATACAGAAAAAATCGAATACCAGAAACCACCAAAAATCCTTTGGCAAACTGCGAAGCATCACTTTTACTAAACTTAATTACTGTAAATCGTGATACCATTAGGACTACACAAAAGAACAGTGGGAAAATCAAATTGGTGTACTGCAATGCGCTACCAGGCACAAGAAGCTTCACCACCAGTGTTACCAATAGCACTCCAAGGGTATAGAACGCAAGCCTGGTGAAGTAGTTGCTTTGAACCATAAAAATTTTTGAAACAATTAGCCAGATACCCTTCATTCAGAAAGGTGATAGCAGAAAACTTAATTTAACCTTTAAAACTTATTCTAAAAATTGTGTTATTGGCTTTTTTCCATGGAGCATTTGCCCACAAACATTGCTCCTGGCTCTATCACAAGTTTTTTGATAAAAATGTCTCCTTCCACTTCTGAGGTAGCTTTAAGCGTGAGCAACTCCGCTACAGTAACCTTACCTTTAACACTCCCTGAAAAATCAGCATTGGTACAAACCACATCGCCTTCGATACTACCGGTTGACCCCAACACTACTTTGCCTTTGGATTCGATGGTCCCCACGATATTTCCATCAATTCTAATATCACCATTCGATACAATGTTGCCGTTAATAATGGTACCTGCTCCAACCAGGTTGATGGATGTTGGTTCTGACTCAATAACCTTTGCCATTTGTGTTGATTTAGTGTGATTTACAAATATGAATTAATTAGTAATACTTTGGGCAAAATTAAAAAAGATGTGAAATAAATGTGTTCCAATTAAAAATACTTTGCCCTGAAAAATTGCAAATAAGCAGCAATATTTTTTTCCTGATAAAACACAGGATAATTTTCTATGGAAATAACAAATGCATTTGCTTCCCCGGAAAGCAAATCTCTAAGATTTGGAGCTTCTATAGCTGCATTGTAGTATTTCATAGCCGATTCCTTATCTGGG
>DMJL01000117.1 GCA_003451785.1 Bacteroidales bacterium | reverse complement strand
GCAGTCTTAAGCAAGCTTTTGTCTTTTTTTACTGATTGTCTTTCGTTTCCCTAAAATTAGGTTTCCAAGGTTTTTGGGGTAAAAAGCGTCTTAATTTGCTACACACCCAACTAACAAAAATCGATTTTGTTAATACAACTCATTCCCCGCTTCCTGACCTAATTAACCAAAAATCAATAATGCCGCAATAGATAATAGAACCATATTAGCTTGTTTACAATGTTAGCATCGGATGTTAGTAGAATTTGCTGCTCACAATGCAAAATTGATAACCTATCCCTTAAGTTAATAAGGTTTAGGTTTTTTGGTAGGAAATTGGCTACTAAGGTTATAAGATTTTATAGCCTTGGGCGTTAGTTGCAATCCCGCAATCGGAATTTTCGACCCTGAAAGGGTCGCAGGTTTATAGAACCAAATCGCACATGCAATTCTACGACCCCGTCGGGGTCGTACACAACATTGTTATGTTTCGTTTTCTATAAACCTTCAACCCCTTCGGGGTTGGTTTCTTCGGAAGGCGGAATTGTAAATTCCACCAAAATCGTAATGGCTAAAGCCAGTTTTCTCATTTTTCATTCTTCATTTTCCACTGACCTAAAGGTCATGGTTAACGGTTGATTTTTTGATGTGTGAAACAACCAACATTGTTTTTCAATTGAACCAATTTATTCAGCAGATAACTTCCACCAATGGTATGTTTTGGTATCTTTACCTTGCTTTTCTAAAATTACACCTACCACTTCCTACTCATGAATTCTGTTAGATTCTTTTGTTTTTTCTTGTGCCTTCTAAGTGTATTTAGTTCTAAAGCGTCCGATATCCAAACATCTGCCACACACATTCGAGGCAGAGTTGTGGATTTACACAACGGAAATCCGATAGCCCATGCCCATATAATGATTGTAAACACCCAATCGGGCACTATTTCAGGAAGTGATGGCACCTTTAGCATCAATTACCATCGTCCGGTGCGAAGGTTGTTTATTACCCACATTGGTTATATGCAAAGAATCATAGAAGTTGCTCCGGGCACGGAGTTTCTCCTTATAGAATTAGAAAAACAGCCTGTGGAGCTTGGTGTGGTGCAAGTGCGCCCCGGTATAAACCCGGCACATAGAATCATTGACAACGCCATTGCAGCAAGGGAGCAAAACAACCCCAAAAACCTACCATCTTTCACCTACACTGCCTATAGCCGCTTTGTGGTTAGTGGACGGTTGCCACCACCAACGGATACTACCAACATGCAAGCCGAACCCGATAGCGCACAATTGAGACTTCAAGGATTCTTCGATCGCCAACATCTGATGATGACCGAAACCGTTTCCAACAGAAAGGTTTTGTATCCCAACCGAAGCAGCGAGACCATCGTAGCAAACCGGATTGCAGGATTTCAGAACCCGGAATTTGCGGTAATTGCCTCACAGTTACAATCCTTTTCTATCTATGAAAATCAACTAACCCTTGCAGGCCAATCATTTGTAAGTCCATTAAGTCCTGCCGGAAGACCCCGCTACAACTACCAATTGCTCTCAGCACAACCCCAAGGTGCCGATACAATTTTCACCATCACTTTTTCGCCAATTTACGGCACTACATTTCAAAGCCTCAAAGGCTCCATGCAAATTACCACTCAGGATTGGGCAGTAAAGCATCTGCGCGCCGGGGCTGCCCATCCACAACCCATTGTGCAATTCAGCATAGAGCAGAATCTCCAGAAAATTGACAACCTAAGATGGTTTCCAGTAAAGATAGCTTTCGATGTAGAGACACATTTGCTGAATGCTGAACCATTTAGGCTTTATGGCAGGGGCTCTACGCACTTACAAAACATTGTAATAAATCCGCCGTTGAGAGCGCGGGATTTGGGTGCATTCCAATTCGATTTTGCCCCAAATACCGACCGCGGAGAGGATTTCTGGTTGAGATACCGGCCAGATACCCTTACTACCCGTCATAAAGCTACTTTCGCTATCATGGATAGTATTGGTGCGGCCAATCATTGGGATAGGACTTTTTCAAGAACACAAGCTCTCATGACCGGCAGATTAGGGGTTGGCCAAGTGGATTTGGGCATATTAGACTTTCTGCGCTACAACGATTACCGAGGTTTCATTCCAGGATTACGGGTGTTCACAAACAACAACTTTTCGCACCAAGTGGCATTGCATGGCCATATTGCCTATGGCATGCGAAATCAATCCCTAACCTATGGGTTGGGAGGCAGCTTGTTGCTTTCTATGCGACATGAGTTATGGTTGGGATATCGCTTCGATAGCGATTTTGTTGAGCCAGGTTCTTCTAATTTTCTAAACGCCCCTCGATTTTTAAGTCCAGATGGTATAAGATCGTATATCATGCGAAGCCTCGATAGGAATGAAGGGCACACAGCATACATCCACGGAAGAACCTTGCGCCATCGACTATGGATAAAGGCTTATGTAAGCGATAAAACAGTATTCTCAGAAACCGGCTATGGTTTTGTAGCAAACCCTTTATTAGCGACACCGCCCGAAAAGCGATTTCGGTTTGTGGAAACAGGGCTGCAGATGCGTTTTGGTGTAGGCGAGCGGTTTTTTCGTACTCCATCGAGAATCATTACGCTTGATGGAGATGGCCCTATCATTCACCTAAACCTTGCACACGGCAACTCGCATTTTGCAGCTTCACGAAACCCATACCGCAGAGTCGAATTGCGTATAGAGGATTATTTTCCCATTCCCTTGGTTGGCACCCAGTATTGGCAGGTGCAAATGGGTATGGTGTCGGACGCTGCACCTTGGCACAAAATGTTTACAGCACCTGCAGCTTTCAGAAGGTTTTCCATAGCAATCCCTAATTCGTTTGCAACCATGCGTTTCAATGAGTTTGCATCCAACGAATACCTCATGGTCTTCTTCGCCCACGACTTCGAAAACCTGATTTTTGGACGAGGCCAAAGGGCACCCAATTTGCTTTTGCTTACCCATATTGCATTTGGTAGGCTTACCAACGCGCAAGCACACATAAACGCTCCATTCAGGGAAATGAACAGAGGATTTTTCGAATCGGGGTTTGCTTTAGAAAATATCCTAAACTTGGGAATTACCGGAATGGGGCTAGAAGCACTTTATAGATACGGTGCCTATGCTTTCCCCGATTTTGCAGATAACATATCTGTGAAACTCAGGCTTTCCATACTGTTTTCAAGGTAGAAATCCTTACAGAAACTGCGCAATTAAAAGGCACAATGGATTAATGCCAACAAAAAACAATGGGCTGGCGTGATCATCAACCTCCCTGCCAATAGAAGTAGTCAGATTCTACCCCACCGTCAAAATCCAATATGGGCAAGCAGATTAGAAACTTACTCTTGCCGAGAATGTCAAGGTTCTGCCGCGAAGTGGGTATGTAGTTTCAATTATTGAAAAATCAGAAATTCCAACAGCAGACAAGTTTCTGTTATTCAGCAGGTTTGCCATATTTAGACTAAAGTCTATTTGCCTGTTGGGGAGTGTGAAGCGGTATTCAACATCTACAAAAAGTGTGTTAGCACCCCTAATGCGGAATTCTTCACCAGAAAGCAAGATTGTATGACCGGTAGCCGGCAGTATACCCAAACTGGCTTGATGGCTGAAGACAGACACCACTCTGGCTGGCTGTTTTTCCATTGAGATACCCGTAGCCGCAATGTTAATGGAGTATTCTAAACTAATTCCTTCGCCTATGGATTTATTTAGTTTAGGATTAAAGATTAAAAACCTGTTTAGAGATTCAAACAGTTGGTTGTTGACCAACACTTCTCGCTGATTGATACCAATGGTTGTAGTAAGGTTTACATTGGTTCTAATTATTCTTATTGGAAATGCGATATTGGTATTCAAAGTGTGCATAACGCTTTGATTGGGTTTTTCTATCGTTTGCAACAGTGTTGAACCATCGGGTTGTATCAATTGGCTAAATATCAAGCTGTGATTGCTTACAGAAAACAAGTAGTTTGCCATTCCAAAAATGGAGGCAAATGGATTGCGGTATCGGATATTAGCCGAAAAGCTATTGCTGGTAGTTACTGATAATGAAGTAGCACTTCGTTGCAGCCTTCTATTGTTGAGCAGTATAAATCCGTAATACACATTGTCTATTTCGCCAAAATTGGTAGAATGGCTCACCGAGCCTCCAAAATCTATTGCTGCACTGGCTCTGTAATTTGCACGCAACGAAGGGTTGAATACAAACCTATTCATTTGCTGACTTTCTTGTAGATAAGGGTCAGAAATTTTAATGTCGTGCAAGGCAAATGGAAGTCTTGCCGTGAGTGTTAGTTGACCTCTTTGGTGGATAACTTCGGTGTTTAGATATGCCTGCGAATGGCGACTTTCTGTGCTATTTTGGAAAGCCGAGCCTATTTGATTCCAATCGTTGCCCTGCATAGCCTGTAGGTTGGTAACCAGATTTTGGCTCTTGTGCGTAAATCCTATTCGTGGTCCGATGCTCAGACCCAGCCACGAGAACGAAAGCCCCGCCGAATGATCGGCAAAGAACCTATCTTGCACAACATTTTGCTCAAGAATTGCAATAGGCGGCCGAAGCCCCAGTGCTTGCTCAAATCGCCCCGGTCCTATGGTGAGCTTATGCGGGCTTGTATCCCAGAAGATGTAGGAGAAAAACTCAACCAATAAATTTTGGATAGGATGAATGATTCTGAGGTCGTTGGATAAGTTGCGCATGGGTCTTTGAAGAGCCTGATTGAAGTGCGTGTGATCGGCAGTTAGAAGTCCTCTTTGATTTCTATTCACTGCATTGAACTGGAGATTGTTCTCTAAAAATTGCTGTTTTACATTTCTTTTAAGGGTAAATTCGCCTTGCAAATGCCCCATAAAAAGTTGGTTTTCTTGCATTTCAGAAAACGAAATGGTATCGGTTGGCGTGAATATCGAACTCATGCGCACTCCCTTTTGTTGTTGATTATCGTTCAGGTAGTGAACATTTGCTCTGAATTGCATATCGTTGTTTAGCCTAAAAAGTGCATTGGTATTCAATAGATGCACATTGTTTAAACGAAAGCGGCGCCCCGGAATATTGCCTGGCACAATGGGCTGAATGCTCAGAAATCCCTGATTGCCGGATGGCCGTTGGCTTTGCCTACCAAAATCTTCCAAAGTAAGCCGGTTAATCTGCCCTGCCAAATCCCTTCCAGTATTATTTGCCTGATAGGAAGTAAGCATCTGGAATCTTTCAATAAATGTCATTGGGGTAATGTTTGCATACCAAAGCAATGGGTTGGGTGCAGATGCAAGTCGTGCTGAACCGGTAGTTGTAATATCTCTTTTCAAACGAAGGTTCAATGAAGTCTCAAACGATGGCACCCTTTTTTCCAAAATTCTTTTGGGCTGATGGTTTTCCAAGATCTCCACCGTAGCAACCGACCTATGGGGTAGGTTTTGGCTAACCATAGCATAACGACCACCCATGAGATCGAGACCTTCTACATAAAAATGCTGTATCGGCCTACCTTTATACAGAATACGCCCCGAAGGTTCTACCTCAATTCCCGGCATCCTATTGAGAACATCGGCAATAGTACGATCCTGACCTCGCACAAATGCACTCACAAGGTAGCTAATAGTATCGCCAAGTTGCACAATACTTGGTGCCCTCACAGTAAATTCTCGAAGCTGCCTTATTTCGGGTACAAGTTCAAAATGCACAATTTGCGAGCGATTTGCAAGTCTTTTGCGTTCATCCCTATACTGAACGGAACTGGTAGCAACATCAATACTATCTGTTGGTGCATTTATAGATGTGTGCCAATAACCTGCACGATCGGTGATTGCAAATCCTGCCACCGACATACTACCCGGCAGATGTATAAGAATATGAATATTTGCAAGAGCATTGCCACTTGGGCCACTTACTCTTCCTTCCAAAGTTGTCTGCCCTTTCAAAATTACAGGAATAAGGAGCGCGAGAAACAATACACTTACTGAATTCTTCATATACTATTATTTAAAACAGGATTACTTTTTACGCATTAATACCTAAGCTCTAAGGGATTGTTGCGGCGGCGAAGGCGTTGGAGTACTTCCTCGCGCTGGGCTGCGCCTCCCATAGGCGATACATTGGGCATTAATGTGAATGGCTCTTTAATAAACCGCCAGCGCATGGCTATCATTCTTTCGCGGGTGGTGTTAAAGGCATGAGTTTGATCTGACACAGTTTTATGAATAAACCTTTCGCTTTGATTTTCGGCAAAAGAAGTAAGCGCAAATCTATAATGGTTTCGAGTATCGTACAGCAGCACGATTAGACCTGGAAGTCCATTGAATTTGTAAGGCCCATCGCTTATGGGTATTTCGGGCGTAAACCATGCTACCCAGTCGCGCCCCGCAAACGAAGTAGTGGCTTTTTGTGCCGCATAGCCAGAAACCTGCATAGTATCGGGTAGAATTTGCCATTGAAAAACATGTAGAGGTTGGGAATATCTGTACAAATCAGCAGCAACTCTGTCGAAGATTTCCATGTTATGCACATTGTGATTTTTAAATATTTTATAGAAAACAAAAGCCTGAGGTGTTATGCGAGAACCGATCAAACGAAGCCGCTCTTCACGAGAATGTCCCATCAAAATAGAATCGAAAGTAAAATGACTATTAAAACTGAGAAATTTGGAATACACCGACCCAATAAGTAAAATCATTGGCTCCTCTCTGATACTATGGATATCCGCAGAATCCTGCTGCCACTGCTTTGAATAAAGGGCTATATAGTTTAGCCTATCAAGACGGGTCTTTGCTACATACAATGGCTCATTGGAATAGGCATTTACATGTAGAAGCTGGATTTGCAAAAACAATAAAAAAGCAACTTTGACTATCATAGATTAGGAAATTTCAATTAGTTTGATTTTCATAGCGTGAATAGGTATTTAGCCCTAAGGCAGCCATCAAAGGCTGCAATAGGATGCAGCCCTTTCGAAAGTCGAGATTTAAGAACAATAAACTGAGTTCCAAAAATTAATTTGGTAATCTTGCTGCATTGCATCACCGCAAACCATCGCTGTCCATCCGCGCTCGCCTGTGTCGCCGGCTTC
>DMJL01000170.1 GCA_003451785.1 Bacteroidales bacterium | reverse complement strand
ATGTTGTGGCAGCCTTGCCTTTGCAAAAGCAGCATCATATTGGCCAATTGGGCTATGGTATATACTCTGCCATGCCCTTGCTGACTTACTTCGTAGTTTATACAAAAAACACAATTCAAAGGACAATTGGTAAAAAATATTGCCCCGGAGCCTCTGTTTCCTACCAACTCGGGTTCTTCTCCAAAATGTGGGAATGCACTGGAAATTTCTAATGTAGAATTTGCTCTACAGTCGCCCCTTTGCCCCCTAAGGCGATTTATTTTGCACATTCGTGGGCAAAGCGTACAGCTTCTCATCTTTTCCCAAAGAATTTCTCCGCGGGCTTTGAGTTCCCCGCTGCGGTGCAAACGGAGATACGATGGAACAAATCCCGGTGTATTGGCCTGAGCCTTGGGCACTAATTCACTGCTTATTGCTCCAGCTGCCAGGGCCATACCAGGAATGTACGCTAAGGACTTTAAGAAGTTTCTCCTGCATTTCTTTTCCATTTTGGCAAAATATTTTGTGGCAAAAAAAATCTTATTTGGTTTTTATAAATCACACCCGATAAAATTAGCTAAAAATTGTATGATAGCAACACGCCATGCTTCTTTAAAAGGCTCATTTTTAGCCAAAAAATCATAAAAATGATGCAAGTATGAGTAATTATCAAGGAATGTATGGCAGCAGTTGAGATGCTGTTTTTCAGATGATAGAAAGTATAGGCGGGAACATAATGGATGGTCTTGTATTATAGCTATTTGGAAATAGCACATTTAAGGTTTATCAATTCTTGGCAATCACAGAACTCAAATGGTTCAAAAGCAGAAAAACTTTCTTGCCAATCATTTCATTGATTTAAAGTGAGATTAGTGGTAATATCAGACATATTTGTTAAGTTGCCAAAAGGTCATGTTGTAGAATTTTTGGCTTTGTTTCCAAGTTTTGATAGGGCATTGGCGTAGGTGTTTTTGGGAATGGGTGGTTTCTACAGTCATTGCAAAGGCTGTTTCAACTGCCAATTGTTGTATGTTTCAGATAAGGTGATGTTTATGGGTTTTGCTTGGTTGTTTTCAGTGCAATAATCTTTGGTACATGGCATTTTGTTTGAAATTAAGCAATCCAGTTACACATGGCACTCAGGTTAGCAGAAACCCGTTATTCAGGCTATGCAGGAAATACTTATTTTTGTACAGACAAGAGTGATAGTCAATATGGGAGATTTTGCCTTGGCTGCACGGAGCATTATCCTGATTAAGATGCAAGCTATCCCGTTAGATTCCGGCAATTGCTATTGATTTCAAAAAGCTTAATCCCATCATGGGAGCAATACCCTAAAACCGGTTTGCGATACATTTAAACGACATGAAATTCTTTATTGCAACTTTTTTTAATTGCTTCCTAATACTAATTATCAGCGTTTTTGCTGTTACAGCCCAAGTAACACCAGTGGGTAGTTGGCGTATGCACCTGCCGAAAAACAGAATGCTTGCCCTAGTCGAAACCCCAGAGTACATAATTGGCACCACGGAATTTGGTTTGGTGAAATTCAACTTAGATGACAATTCGATTGATAAATTCGACAAGGTTGATGGACTGACAGGTATTGGAATAAGCAACATTGCTTACGATGCAGCTCGTGGGCAAATTATTGTTGGCTACGCCGATGGCAACTTAGATTTTGTAAGCGATGGACTGGTAACAAACATTCCCGATATTTTCCGCTCGCGGATTATGGGAAGCAAGCGCATTAATCACATAAAAATACATGGCAACAGAGCATACTTATCGTGCGATTTTGGCATTGTTGAAGTAGATCTCGTTTCTAAACTTATTCGAAATACCTGGTTTATTGGTCCATTGGGTAGTCAGGTAAGAGTTTATGCCTTGACTATTCTCGATGGTTTTTTCTACGCGGCAACCCATGCCGGATTGATGCGGGCATCGGTTACTGGCGTTAATCATGCCGATTTCCAAAACTGGCAGAGAATTCAAGTTTCCGGGCAGGCAAATGAGGTTATCAATATGGTAGTGCCCTTCGATGGTAGATTAATTGTAAACCGGTTGCTTTCGGCTGGCGACGAAATCCATGTTTTTGAAAATGGCCAATGGAGGCAATTTCGGCCTGCTGGAATGGAAGTTGGTGGCACCCGCCGACAAATAAGATCCGACAACAACAGATTGCTTATAGCCAACTACCAGCAATTGTGGGTCTTGGATAGGAATCTCGACACACAAGAAGTTATCACGAGTTTTTCCGATTTATTGTTAAGAGCCAATGATTTGGTTGTTGACAAAAATAACCTTCTCTGGTTTGCCGATAATACCTACGGTATCGTTAGACGCAATAGTGCGGCTTCGTTTATCAAGTTTATTTTACCAGGGCCGGCAACTCCCAATTCCTTCAATCTTGCATTAGAAAATGGCACACTTGTAGTTGCTACAGGCAGTATAACACCCAGAGGCTCAAACTTATGGATTCATGATGGGGTTTTTAGATTTGAAAACGAACAATGGGTGTGGTTAAGCAGGTTCGACTTTCCCATTATGAGCGACGCTATTGATATCATAAGGATTGCAATTGACCCCGGAAATCCACAAACTTTTTATGCAGCAACATGGACGCACGGACTTTTGGAATTCAACAACGGCAGACCTACAACGCTTTGGAACGACCAAAATAGTCCTCTGCAAAGGAGAACCGATGTTGGGGATTTGATGCGAATTGGGGGCGTGGCTGTTGATCCGGATGGAAATGTGTGGGTTGCAAATTCGCATACCAACAGGGCGGTTGCAGTAAAAAGAGCCAACAACCAATGGTTTAGCTTCGAGAATCAAGGACTAATTGGCTCCAACCAAATGGTGGGTGATATAACCATAGACCAAGCTGGCAACAAATGGATAATCCTACCCAATGGTGGAGGCATTTATGTGTTTCGTGAAAGGTCGTTTCAGAATGCTAATGATTTCAATGGCCGTGTACTCTCCACTGCTCAAGGAAACGGCAGTCTGCTATCGTTGAATGTGCATAGCAT
Source organism: Bacteroidales bacterium (assembly GCA_003451785.1). Lineage (GTDB taxonomy): Bacteria > Bacteroidota > Bacteroidia > Bacteroidales > UBA7960 > UBA7960. The sequence goes on along the minus strand of DMJL01000170.1, from coordinate 9,253 downwards.
TGCAATAGATCACAATGGCTTTGTGTGGGTAGGAACCGACAAAGGTGTTAGTGTGTTTTATAGCACCGCACCCATCTTAAGGGGCGAACCCGTAAATTCCATCCCCGTGATGGTTAGGCAAGATGGTTTTGCAGGAATACTTTTTGCCGACGAAACGGTGAATGCAATTACCGTAGATGGGGGCAACAAAAAATGGTTTGGCACATCTCGCTCCGGCGCATTTCTATTGTCGGAAGACGGGCGCAACACACTTATGCACTTTACAGCAGAGAACAGCCCACTGCCATCAAACAATATTTTGGATATTGCCATTAACGGGCAAACAGGCGAGGTGTTTTTTGCAACAGACAGGGGCATAGCCTCCTTCCGAGCTTTCGCAACCGAGGCAGCACCCACCCATAGCAAAGTTCTCGCCTATCCCAACCCTGTGCGTGCCGGATACGATGGGTTTATCTCTGTAAAGGGCTTGGTGCGCAATGCAAGAGTAAAGATTACAGACATCAATGGCAATCTTGTTTTTGAGAGCATTGCAGAAGGGGGGCAGGTTGTTTGGAATGGGAGAGATTTGTTTGGCCGCAGGCCAGCATCAGGTGTTTATTTGGTTTTCTCTACCAATGAAGACGGCAGCGAAACTTTTGTTACCAAGATCCTGTTTCTCAACTAATTTTCAAATAGCATAAGCATTTATCCACCATAGTCATTGGAATGATTGAGAAAGATAGCGGAATTGTACTTCACACATTCAAATATGGTGATACAGGTGTTATAGCCCGTATTTATACCAAACGATTTGGGCTGTTATCGTTTTTTGTGCCCGGACTGCGCAAAGCAAGAGCCAAAATGCAGTACAATCACTTTCAGCCACTCACTCAGGTTGAGATAGTTTTTTACCATAACGACAAAGGTAAGCTTCTGCACCTGAAAGAGATAAATTGCCAAAAACCCCATAACGATATTCCTTTTCGAATAATAAAAACATCGGTTGCATTATTTTTGGCAGAAGTACTTATCAAAGTCCTTCAAGAACCCGATCCCTATCCTCAGCTATTCGATTTTCTCACGAACTCTATAGATTATCTGGAAGAGTGTCCAACCTTAAATCCCAATTTTCACCTGATTTTTATGGTGCAGTTAAGCCAACATCTTGGATTTTCTCCTAGAAATAATTTTAGTCAGACGCACTGTTTTTTTAATCTCATGGATGGAGTTTACCAAACCACTTTTGTGGAATCAGAATATGTGATGGACAAAGAAGTGAGCGAAATTTTTTACAACCTGACCCAATGTTCTTTAACTGGTACTGACCAACTGACACTTAAAAATGCTCAAAGGCGGCAGATGCTAATGAAAATGGTGGAATATTTTTGCATTCACATTTCTGGTTTCAAAGAATTAAAATCTTTGCAGGTGCTCGAAAGCGTGCTGCATTAATTCTTGTAGCTACTCAACCTGTTGAATACTCAGGTTATCGAACCACACATTTAACCAGCCTGTACTTTGCAGTACCACCCTAAGGTGGCTGATGTCGGTTTCGGGAATTGTAACCAAAAGCGAAAGTGAGTCCCATCCTTGCACCCCAGATGTAGGCCCAATTCGGATGTCTTGATAAAAATGCCTTCCATCTTCGCCTGTTAAAGCCAATATGCCATTAGACCTGTGTGCTTTTCTTTTTACCGAAACCAGCCAGCGCTGACCAGGTTTCACTGGCACCTGCCCCGAAACATAAGGAATGTTCCGGCGGTTTAGTTTCAGACTGTAGCTGCCTTCAAAAGCCTTGGATGAGATCCGTGCCCCCGAATGGAGCAACATCAGGCTGCCATCTTGCGAAATGATGTTCTTGCCGGTTGAATCAACAAGCTCCATATCTGCCACAATTTTTTTTATTGTCAGGAACTGTGGCTTTTCGCGCTTTACAGTTGCCTGGATTCCTTGCATGGCTTTGGCATAATCGGGAGGCTCAATGGCCTCATAAAAACCGGTCATGGGTCTTAACCTTCCGAAGGATGCCCAATAGGTAGTTTTGCCCATCGAATCCCAATGAATGGCACCGTGGTAGTATTGAAAGGTCTGGAAAATGGAATGAAATAGAAACAAAGCAAGAATTAACAATATACCAGCTTTTTTTACACCTTTCAATCTTAATGCCCAATGCACAAATGCAGCCAATGGAAACGCCAGCAATGAATACGATTCAATTAAAGCCCTGGCACCGTAGCTTCCGCCATACCACCACGACCACCATGAAAAAATTACATACAGGTTTAAAACCATAAAAACTAAAATGGCCTTTGTTTTGCCTTCCGCATACTTGTGTAAAAAGAAGAAACCAATTATTGCAAAAAGCATTACAGGCGTATAAACCAACCATCCCTTGCGGTAGCTGAACAATCCATTGAAAATTTGGGGCGATTGAAAAAAGAAGCCTTCTTCGCCGTAAGAATTAAAGAAGTAATACCCGGTTTGCATTTTCCAATACAACAACTGGGGCAGCCAAACCACAATAGCCGAAAGAACTATAGCAACCATCATAGGCCATCGAGCTGTAAGCAATAGAATTCTCTGCTTAAAATCCCCAAACGAAACTACACCCCAAACAAGAACTAAAATCCCTATCAGTGCATTGGTAGGCCTCACCAAAGATATAATTCCACTCAACAGTCCTATTAAAATACTGTTTGTTAATGTGGGCTTATCAAACCACCGCTCTAGTAGGTAAACAAAAAAAACGAAAAGTGTAAAGCTATAAACATGCGTCATTCCCGGCTCAATGGTGGCATACCAAACAAGGTTGGTGCCCCAAGTAACCAGAATAAGAGTTATGGCTGTTGTAAAATCGCTAAAATGGCGAAGTAGTAATTTCCGTAGAATTAGCAGCCCCATGAGTAAATAAAAAAGAACAGCCATGGAAATGGCAAAACGGTATGGAACACTGAACCCTGTAGGCTCATAGCCAAGGTTTTCGGCAAGCAAGTGCGCAACAAAAAAGAATGGGCTGTATAAAAAAGACATACCCATAGTTGTTTTTATCACATAATTGCCTTCAGGCGTTTTTGAAGGCCAAAACTTGGTGTTATACTCAGAAGGAGATACATCGATAAAACGAAGGGTTAAATCATTGTATATAAAGACTGCCGGTAGGTAAGCATAATATGAGATCACATCATGTTCAATGACCCGCTCATTATTCCAACCCTTATTAAAGAATTGAAACCACAAGGCGAATACCAAAATAAGCCAAATGCATAATTTGGATAACGAAAATGCAACTCCAGACCTAATTCTTCCTAAATATGCCATATTTTAAAACAGCTATAAAAATTTTTATTCCATCAATTGCTCTTATTTTTTTACCTTCATTTATGGTCCTTGGAGCATACTTTACCGGAATCTCCACAATATTGTTCTTTTTAATCCTAAGCGCTTTCAATAGCAACTCTGCTTCAAATCCAAAGTTGTTCTCCTTCAAAGAAATCTTGTCCAAAAGGTTTCTGTGGATTAATTTATGTCCACAAGCCATATCCGTAAGCTTTACATCGATGAGTACCGAAACAAAAAAAGTAAAAAGTCTGTTAACTAAATATCTGCGGTATGTAGAGAGTGGACGCAACACCCCCGGCATGTAGCGCGAACCATTCACGAACTCTACATTCAGTTCCTTCATTGCGTCTAACATCCTTGGAATATCGCTCGGAGAAAGCTCCAAATCGGCATCTTGCACAAATAAAAAGTCGCCGGTTGCCATGCCATATCCTCTTCGAACAGACGCCCCCTTACCCATGTTTTGTTCATTGCAAATTATTATCAGGCCAGGATACTGTTTTTTTAGATTCTGCAACAATTCAAGGGTATTGTCGGTAGAGCAATCGTTCACCACAACTACTTCAATATCTTCTTGAACAAAGACCGGATATTGTACATCATAAACTTCCCTGATCGCTTTTTCAATAGACTTTTCTTCGTTGAATGCCGGAATGATGATGGAGAGTTTTTGCATCTGTATGATATAATTATTGCTAAACCTAAATTTTCAGTATTTATGCTTAGTTCATCACTAAGCTAATGCCATTCAACATAAAGCCATCTATGTCACGCAATTGGCCGTATGGTACTATACCTTGGTAATGCCTGAAAATAGATACCAACCCATGTTGGGGTGTTTTTTATAGGAACCCTAAAACCTAAGTATGTATTCACTGACCAAGCACGCTTTTCCGGATTATCTGCAGTGTAACCAAACTTAGTTTCCCTTCGAATTTCAGTAGAGGCAATATATTCGCTTGTTCGGCCATTGCCGAATCTTTGAGGATGAGTATATTCAGCCCTGAAAAACCAAAGGTCTCTTTGCCGTGAAGGAGAAATAGGCACACCTTTTACTTCAAAATCATCAACATTGTAATAGCCACTTTGGAAGGGCATAAGTCTTTGATAGCCAATTTCTGCACTCAGGTTTCTTTTTTGCGGCTCACGAAGGCGGTTTATTCCAGCCATCACCTGCCATGCTTCATAGGAAACATTAATGCGGGCGAAATTGGGAATCTGCACAAAGCAGTGTAAAGCAAATTCATCGCCAATATGTGTACTCTCATGAAAAATTGGCACTACCATTAAATGGTAATTTCTTATGAATCTGTTTACTTGATTTGCAGGCGAAAGGAGAAAAGTAGCCTGTACTCCAAATCGATAGTCATTGTTTATAACCGGGGCAGTTATGTTTTCGAATAAATCAACTAAAGTTGTAATGCTGACCGGTGCATTTACGGAAATTTTCAAGTTCCCAATCGTATGATCTTTCGCATATAGAAATATAGGGAGCTGATAGCCTGTTTGTACATCAATAAATGGTCGAAAGGTTGCATTGCTTATGTAGTAAAACGGGTGTAGTTTGTTTAGCTTCACTGCTTCCATTTTTGTTAATGAAGAATATATTTCTGATATAAAAGGCCGGCTAAAGTTGTCGTGCACAAACCACCCTGTGGATTGAGAAAACACAGGATTATGTATAAGCATTAAAAAGGATAAATCCCAAAGGTATGTTTTGAAAAAGAAATGATCATGTTTTCGCCATTCTTTAAAGTACATCCGAAGCATTTATTCCGCAAGTTCCCAACCATTAAATGGTACGCAAGGTATTAATAAATTAGAAAAATTGATGCTAGACTGCTTCAAATATTTTGCTGATGATGTTTGAAAATAGCGTACAAAAAACAGGTGGTTAAATCAGCTTTAGAATACCGTTATTATCCCTTTGTAAAACGAAAATCTGTAGTACCCGAATCGGGACTCAAAAAAATGAAACATAGTATTTAAGCAATATTGACGATGGCTAATGCGAGTTTGGTTAAGCAACCAGCAGCACTGAGCGGAGGATTTGTCAAGGGCGATGATACCATTAAAAAAGAAATAATTCCATCATCGCCTGTATTGAACTTGTCAAATTCGGAGCGAAGGCTAACTTTGCTTAATCAAGATGTAAAGGAAAATGTCCTAAACCCTTTTGAAAAAAGTGTCCAAAAAATAGGAAGTTAAGCCAGTAGTTTTGCTCATAGTAGTGTGTTTTTAGCCAAGCAAAACTACTGAAAAAGGTAGCCTGATCGTAATTGTCTGGCTTCTTTTATATTTCTATCGGACAACAGTGTTTATTAATAGTAAATTTATTGTAAAACACTAAAATAATTTTATGAGTATTATTAAAGACACTCTTAGGGAAGTATTTATTTCGCTTCATTTAGATTTAACCAAAAATCTTAAATACGACAGACTTACAAGAATAATATTAAGGAAATATGTAAAGAGAAATAACAATTGCATTGATGTTGGTTGTCACAAAGGTGAAATATTAGATTTAATACTTGATTATGCACCTGAAGGAAAACATTATGCTTTTGAGCCAATTCCTTATCTTTTTAAAGAGTTGAAAAATAAATATAAATATAAAGCGGAGATTTTTCCTTATGCACTTTCGGATAATAGTGGTGAAACCACATTTCAGCTTGTCAAAAATGCACCAGCTTATAGTGGAATAAAAAGAAGACGGTATGATATTACAAATCCAGTAATTGAAGAAATAAAAGTAGACTTAAAAACCTTGGATGAAATTATTCCTTTAAATGAAAAAATTCATTTAATTAAAATTGATGTTGAAGGTGGGGAATTGGGAGTATTGAGAGGCGCTAAGAATTTGCTAATAATGAATAAACCCATTGTTATATTTGAATGCGGAAAAGGTGCTAGTGAATACTATGGTACATCCCCTCTTGATTTGTATAATTTTATCTCAAATGAAATAGGTTTAAATATATATACACTTCAATCATTTATTAATAAAAAACAACCTATTAAAGATGTTGAATTTAAAAACTATTTTAACACTAATGAAGAATATTATTTTGTAGCTAGTGTTGGTGAATAAAAACTACCGCCAACAAAGAGTATATGCCATTAGGGTTTGCCGAACTAGTCTGATGTCTTCGAACAGGTTTTTCTTCAAAAATATTTGGTCTTTTTATGATGGGTATGGGGGAAAACTCATAACTCTACAAGTTGTTGTTTCCTTTTTTTAAGCTATTGCCAGAAACCTATCTGCTAGCGGATTATAGCCCAACCTTGCCCAGCTCAGGCAGGAACTCCTTCTTCCAGATGGAAATTTGTTTGGGATGTAGGTCAATTTGTTTAGCTAACTCAACAAGGGTGTTGCATTCTTTTATTGGCTTAAGCACAATTTTGGTCTTGAAGGCTGAACTGAACTTTCTTCTGGTTTTTTCATGACCGAAAATTTAAGGTTTATAAATTCCAGTCCAAATTTATTAGACCGCTATATAAACCTCTCTGTGCAACACAAATTTTTTCAACAAAAACTGCTGTTTGTTGTGTGCTAAATAAATTCCATCCCTTTTTTCCAATGGTTTAGAATAGAAAAACCTGCTAACTTGCTTATAACTTTTTGGCTTATTCGCAGTTTGCTGCAAGTTGGGCTAAATATTACCGCTGATTTCTGTTTTCGCAAAGCTCCATCAATACGCCCTGAGTGGCTTTTGGATGCAAGAAGGCAATGTCGAGGCCCTCGGCTCCTCTACGGGGGGCTTTGTCAATCAGCTGAATACCTTTGTCTTGTAATTCTGCAAGCGCACCTTCGATGCCCTCTACAGCAAATGCTAGATGGTGAATGCCTTCACCCTTTTTCTCAATAAACTTTCCGATAGGACCTTCGGCATCGGTAGATTCGAGTAGCTCGATCTTGGTTTGCCCCAACATGAAGAAAGCCGTTTTTACCTTTTGGTCCTTTACCTCCTCAATGGCATAGCATTTCAGCCCCAATACTTCTTCATAAAAACGAATGGACTCTTCCATGTTTTTTACTGCAATTCCAATGTGTTCGATATGCGATAGTTTCATTGCGTATGTGTTAAAATTTGCCGTAAAGGTAGGTTTTATGGTTTGGTTTAAAAAGTATCGGCAGAAAAAATCATAAGCGATTTCAAGCCTTACGGTTACTTTTCTATACTCGCCTTTTTGGGTTTGTCCCGGATTTTGCAAAACCAAAATTTATGAAAATACTTATCGCTCAGACCATGCGCCGACTTGCTGAATATTTTTTCTTACTGCAAGGAGCCATTTAGATTGCAGGTTGTAGATTTTCTCCCTCGCTAATTCTCCAAGATTTTGATGCATAATGCATTGCGTAGGCTGAATTAGACTTACGCTACTAAAGGGTAATGCTCCAGTTTACTTCCGACTCCCAATTGGGTCTTATTTGGATTTGCTGATGATGCAACAATACCCGTTCGGGTTGTATTCTTTTAAGAAAATGACCAGAATCCCATCTGCCGTTTTTGTTTGCATCCACAATTACTCTGATAATGTAGTTTCCAGGTCTTATATTGATAAACCTGCAAACGCCATTGGCAGGGGCAACCATCTCCATTTGAGTGTTTCCGTCTGCACCGGTAAGTTGCACAATAAGCGGCACAGAGTGCTGCTCTTTGCGAAGATTAAGAATGAGTTGGCCGTAGTCTTCAAGTTTAGTGGTAGAGAAAGTCCATGTTAGAGTGTCGTTTGAACTTCCAAAAACATCTTTTAAGGCATTGGGCAGTATTTGTAGCGTGTAGTTTTGCCCCGGTTCTAATGGGGCATCAATATGAAGTTGCCGACTTGCCTGACCTACTTGTACAATCGTTCGTTCAACACGCACCGAATCGTTGACAAACAGGCTTATCAAAGTGCTGTCGAATTGCTGAATCGGATTATTGGATGTTACCAGTAGCTTTTCGAAAAAAGGAAGATTTCTTCCTTGTCCTGCATTCAAACTTGCCATTGCCGTAAGTTGCTGAGCTTGGGGAGTTTCTCTACCCCTTGCTGCTCGGGGTTGGGTTGCAAACAAAAGTGTATCCAAAATTTTTCTATGGTCGCTTAGTTCAACTTCCAAGGTGTCGGGCATGGGTGGCAAAAACCAAATCCGCAATGTGTCGCGGTCTGAGGATGGTTCTGCAACATACCACCGCTGGTCGGTTGTTTCCTTTCGCAGGTTTCTTAAAGACAAGGTATCGAAAGGAATACGCATTGCAAGATTCATCACTCCTTTCTGCACAATGGTTGCCGATCGAACTTGCTGTATGGTATCGGCCTGAACAAACATTCTCATGGATAAGTTGTGCGAGAGTGGCAGGGTGGGATCAAGCACTGGCTCAGTAGGAATAGCATTTGTCTGCGCTACATTTGCACCTTGTGGAGTTTGCCTTGCGTTGCGGGCATTTGCTACCTGGCGATTATTGATTTGTGTAGGAGTTTGTGGCACGGTATCGCCCCTTTCAGGTGCAACGGCTGGGGGTACCCACTCAGGTTTAATTAGAGTGTCTAAAAATGCGATCTGCTCGTTAGGAAGGTCAAATAGAAAATTGGCATTCAGGTCGTTTAGGGCAAAAAGCAAATACGATCCTGCCGCGGTATTACCTATGTGAAATTTGCCTTGTTTGTCGGTTTTGGCTAAATAAACAGGTCGCTCCAAGAAAGGCAGCGAATCGTTGCCCATGGGATACATCATCACATAAACACCTTCCGATGGCTTAAGTGTAAACGCATCTATTACCGTTCCCCCGATGGAGAGCGAATCTACAAATGGACCGGTTGAAAAAACAATCTGAAAATTGGGAATGGCATTTCGTTCTGTAATATCGGCTATAGCATCTCCAAAAAAGAAATTGTAGGTAGTAGAATCGCGCATTGCCTCATCCCATGATACTATAATGGTTCTGCCTCT
>DMJL01000009.1 GCA_003451785.1 Bacteroidales bacterium | reverse complement strand
GGAATCACAGAAAAAGCACCAGTTCCTTGTGCAACAGCTTTGTAGAGAGCTTCTGCAACAACATCGAAATGACGGGAATCTACAGTGGTGAAATGTTGTCGGTCGAATCGTTTTTGAAGGCTATCCGGATGTCCAATTGCTCTTACAATATGCGGTGTGAAAAAATATCCGCGATTGGCTACTGTGGCTGCTAAGTTGGCTAATTGCAATGGAGTGGATCCGATTTCTCCTTGCCCGATGGATAACGACACCACAGTGAGACTACTCCACCCTCTGCGACCATATATCCTGTCGTAGTAGGCCGCCGTAGGAACACTGCCACTAAGCTCATGAGCCAAATCGGTATTAAGCCTAACCCCAAAACCGAAGCTACGCACATGATTGCGCCAATTTTCCAACCCTGCCTGTATGGTAGGATAGTGTTGTTGGTCTAATGTTCGACGAAAAGTTATCACACTGTATGTGTTGCAGCTAAATTGCAAGCTGCTTATCACATCTACGGGACTTGGATGATTTCGGCATCTCACTGTAACTCTACCGCTGGTATATGACCCGGCACAGGAAAATCGGTCGCTGGGGGCAACAATATTTTCTTGCAATGCAATTAGGGTATTCACAACCTTAAAAGCAGAACCCGGTGGGTATTGCGCCATTAGTGCTCTGTTGAATAGCGGTTTTAGTCTATCGTTCTGCAAAAGTTGAAAATTATTTGCTCGTACTCTGCCAACCAACAAGTTTGGGTCATACGAAGGGGCACTCACCAGCGAAAGAATCTCTCCACTCGATGGTTCGATAGCCACGATGCTTCCTCTAAAATTGCGCATCAATTGCTCGCCATATTTTTGAAGTTCGAGATCGAGTGTGCTGTATAAGTTTTTGCCAGGTATGCTAAGTGTGTCGTACCGCCCATCTTGAAAAGACCCAATATCGCGGTTTAGTACATCCACCATTCTTACACGCACGCCTTTGCGCCCTCTCAAAACTTCTTCGTACGACCGTTCTATTCCACTTATTCCTATGAAGTCGCCTTGTCTGTAAAATGGATTTCTTGCTATATCGTTGGGACTCACTTCGCCTACATACCCCAAGGCGTGGGCAGCTATGGGATGGGGATAGCTTCGTAGGGTGCGGGGCTGAACAAAAAAGCCGGGAAATGAGAATAATTTTTCCTGAAACGCGGCAAAGGTTTCTTTTGAAATTTGCGATATAAACACCGAAGGTCTAAACCGTGAATGCTGCCGAGCATTTTGCATGCGGTCTATAAAGGTCTGCTTGTCAATTTCTAATAGTTCTATAAATTGTGCAGTGTCGAGATTAACTACCTGCCCAGGTACAACCATAATATCGAAATGTGCCTCATTGAACACCAACAACTCTCCATTGCGGTCAAAGATGAGACCCCTTTCGGGATAGTCGGTAACAAAGCGCAAAACATTATTGCTGGCTGACACTTTGAAGCTTGGATCGAGAAGTTGAAGCTGAAACAACCTCCCCACAAATAATACCCCAACAATAAAAAGGGAGATTTTTAAAATCTTGCCTTTGTTGCTTGATAATGCAGAGTTTACCCTGTATGGATTGGCGGATAATTTCAAGTAGGAATAGTATAAATCAGTGTGCAAAGTTAATGAAAGCTGGTGTGATGCTGATTAATTTTGCAGGCATGAGATTATAATTTTGTATGCCCTTGCTTCATTTGTTGCCGTTTAAAGATTTTAGTAATTTAGCCCTGCGGGATTTATTGAGAAAATAGAAAATGCAATGAGCCTTGGATTTAAAATTTGCCTAAAATAAAACCCAATGGCACATTACGCAATAAAACAACAAAATATTATATACATGAAAACTATTGTGGTGTTGGGTGCGGGCATGGTAGGTAAGGCTATAGCCATAGATTTGTCTGACAGGTATAGAGTGATTGCTGCAGATGTGGATCTTAATTCTTTGAATTTTTTGAAAGCAAATTATCCCATCGAAACGGTTGGAATAAACCTCATGGAAGAAGATGATTTAAAGCAGCTGGTACAAAACTGCGACTTAGTGGTTTCGGCAGTGCCGGGGTTTATGGGATACCAAACGCTCAAAAGTGTGATCGAGGTCGGAAAGAGTGTGGTGGATATTTCTTTCATGCCAGAGGATTTCATGGATTTGAATTCCCTGGCAGCAAAAAATGGAATTACCGCGCTTACCGATTGTGGTGTAGCACCGGGTATGCCCAATCTTTTTGCTGGTTATTACAACGAGCTGATGGAAATTGAGAATTTCGAATACTGTGTTGGGGGGTTACCCAAAGTGAAGGTTTACCCTTTCTACTACAAGGCTCCATTTTCGCCAATAGATGTGATAGAAGAATATACCAGACCTGCCCGATATGTGGAGAAAGGGCAGCTTTTAGTGAAGCCTGCTTTGAGCGACCCGGAGCTTTTGCATTTCGATAATGTGGGCACTTTGGAGGCTTTTAATACCGATGGACTCAGGTCGTTGATTAGCAATCTCCCTCATATTCCCAATATGAAAGAAAAAACCTTGAGATACCCGGGCCATATTGCATTGATCTCAGCCCTGAAGGCAGCTGGTTT
>DMJL01000028.1 GCA_003451785.1 Bacteroidales bacterium | reverse complement strand
TACTTCCAATATAGGGTTAGCCTCCGGCCGCAGGATATGGTGGTAGGCCAAAATTACATTACCGACATGAGGGAAGCCAGTGTAAGATTAGCCAACAATACTATCGAAACGGTGAGATGGTTTCAATTCAAAATTCCGCTCAGAGATCCTAACAGGGAAGTGGTGGGAAACATTCGCGATTTTAGATCAATCAGATTTATGAGAATGTTTTTCAAAGGGTTTGAAGAGCCTGTAATTGCTCGTTTTGCAACATTAGAGTTGGTAAGAGGAACATGGCGTACATTCGACCGTTCACTGGTTAGTCATGGGGAATATTTACCTGTTGACAACCGCGAAACAACCTTTGAAGTATTTTCGGTAAACTTGGAGGAGAATGGGCAAAGACAGCCAGTGCCTTATGTGCTGCCACCCGGGATAGAGCGCGAAATAGACTTGGGCACAACAGCACTGCAGCAGAGAAACGAGCAATCGCTTTCGTTGAGGGCTGCGAGGCTACAAGATGGAGATGCGCGCGCCATTTATAAGACTGCCAACCTCGATGTTAGGCAATTTCGCAGATTGCGCATGTTTACCCATGCCGAGGCATCAGGTGAAAACCAAGACCTTAGGGATGGAGACCTTAGTATATTTATCCGTCTGGGTTCAGATTTTACAAACAATTATTACGAATATCAGGTTCCGCTTTCAGTTACGCCATGGGGAACGAGTGCATTAAACGATAGGGCTATTTGGCCTCTGGAAAACGAAATAGACCTCAAATTTTCCGCCCTTCAAGATCTGAAAATACTCAGAAACGCACTTGCACGCGATCCTGCTTCGGGAGTATCCATTACCAGACCATTTAGCCAGCCACAAGGCAATAATACTGTAACTATTGTTGGTACTCCCACATTGAGCAATATTATGGTGGTAATGATTGGGGTGAGAAACCCAAAACGCACCGTGCAATCAATAAACGATGATGGAAAGCCCAAGTCGGCCGAAGTATGGATAAATGAGCTTAGACTTTACGATTTTGAAGACCAAGGCGGATGGGCAGCTACGGGCAGAATGAATGCAACGCTCTCGGATTTGGGCAATGTAACTGTTGCCGGACTTATTAGCACACCGGGTTTTGGTAGTATAGATCAAAGAATAAATCAGCGAGCTAAGGAGCAAGTTACATCGTTCGATCTTGCCACAAACCTTGAGCTTGGCAGATTATTGCCAGAGCAATTAGGTCTGAGAATACCAATGCACTTTAGTATTTCTGAGAATGTCAGCAATCCGCAATACAACCCTTTGAATCCCGATATTTTGTTTGAGAAAGACTTACAGTCGTTGGCAACAGAACAAGAGAGAGACTCACTTAGGCAATTGGCTCAAAATCTCACACGCCGTACAAGCATCAATTTTACCAATGTCGGCATAATTCCACAGGGCGATGAGCCTTTGCGATTTTTCGACATCGAAAATTTCGACTTTTCATACTCGTTTCAAGAAGTTTTTATGCGCAGCCCCGATATGAAACATGATGCTAACCGAATTTGGAGAGCCGCATTGGGGTATAATTTTGCTGCAACACCTGAACAAATAACACCCTTTGCTAATTTGCAAATCTTTAACCACGATGCGTTTGCCTTGATTAGGGATTTCAACTTTTATCTGGGTCCCCGTATGCTTTCGTTTCAAACCAATATCGACAGGGCTTATGGCGAAGTGATCATGCGCCCAAAGGGTGAAGGATTACTGGCGTTGGAACCAAATTTTATTAAAGATTTTTCGTGGAATCGTATTTTCGATATTCGCTATGACTTGACCCGAGGATTGCGATTGGAAATGTCGGCAACCGTAAATGCCCGCATTGATGAACCAGAGGGTCGCATCATGCGCGGGCAGGACGATTACGATTGGAAGCGCGATTCAATATGGCATAGCATCCGTAGCTTTGGTCAACCTACTTTTTACAATCATAGGGTGAGAGCCACTTACACCATTCCTATAAATAAACTCCCATTCATGGAGTGGGTAAATGCCACCGCCGAATATACCGGCACATACAACTGGATGGCTGCACCCCGAGCAGCAGCACATTTGGGCAATACCATAGAGAACACTCAGACAACAAGGCTCAACCTAAATGCCAATTTTGTAACGCTTTACAATAAGTTTGGTTTCTTGAGGCGACTCAATCAGCCTGCGGCCGGGCAAAGGGGTATGCAAACACCAAGCCCCGGAATGACAGCACCAGGAATGGCAGCACCAAGGCAACAACAACAGGAGCAAAGCACTTCTCGGCAAATTTTAGACGGGATGCTTAGGGTACTAACGGGATTTCGCAACTTTTCTGTAAACTTCACCGAAGGAAAAGGAACAAGTGTTCCTGGGTTTGGACCTAGTCCCTCTTTGGTGGGTATGGACTGGAGCCTGATGGCTCCCGGAACTGGGTTTATTCTTGGAAGTCAAGAAGATATTCGCCCGCAAGCTGCAGCGGCCGGTTGGATTATTTCTAATCCATTGTTAAACGAGCCGATTGCCCAAAATCATAATCAAAATCTCACTGCTCGAAGCCTTTTTGAGCCAATTCAGGACCTTAGGATTGAATTTACAGCATTTAGAAATTATGCCCGTTCTACAACCGAATTTTTTCGTGCCAACGATCTGGGAGTTTTTGAATCTTCAAATCGGAGAGTTAGCGGCAACTTTAGCATCTCGTTCCTTACTTTCCGCTCTACTTTTGAGCGTAGGAATGCACCTCACAATCAATCTGAAAACTTTAGGAGATTCTTGGATTATCGCTTCCAATTAGCCAATCGTTTGGCACAGGGCAACCCCAACTGGGATAACACCAACGATTCCATTACAGGATTTCCAACAGGCTATGGACCAACTTCACAAGATGTAATAATTCCTGCGTTCTTAGCAGCTTATGCCGGTATGGAGCCGGGGAGGGCTCCGTTGAGTCCATTTTTGGGTCTGCCTCTGCCTGCATGGCGGCTTACTTATGACGGGCTTACAAGAATACCTGCATTGCAGCGTATTTTTCAAAGCATCTCCATCTCCCATGGATTTAGCAGCACGCTGAATGTTGGCAACTTCACTTCGAATCTCAATTTTAGAGAATCGGCAGGTGGATTCCCAATGGCAAGAGAAGGCGCGCTGGGCAACTTTGTCCCTCGATACAATATTTCGCAAATATCCATCAGCGAGCAATTCAGACCACTCATAAACATTGATATGACTTGGCACAACAGCCTCATTACTCGTGTGGAAATCCGTACTTCCAGAGATATTGTGCTGAGTTTTGCCAATAATCAAATTACCGATGTTACTTCCAACGAGATTACCATAGGCACCGGATACAGATTTCGCAATCTTGCGCTTAATTTTGCCCAGGGAGGTAATCGCCAACGCATTCAAAGCGATTTGGTGCTAAGGCTAAATGCTTCTGTGCGTACAAATCGCACTGTGCTGAGGCAAATTGTACAAGAAGTTGACCTGATTTCTGCCGGTCAGCAGGTTTTCGTTATCAATGCTTCTGCCGATTACCAAATCAGTCCAAGGGTAAACTTCCGCTTCTTCTTAGATCGCACCTTCAACAATCCCTTTGTTTCCAACCAGTTTGTTAATGTAAACACCAATGGTGGAATCAGCCTACGGCTCATGCTGCTCTAAAAGCAAGTTGCAACGAAGTACAAATTGCAATTCGTCGTCCACGGTAATTGGCTGATGTGTGTTTTAGGCTTGTAGTCGCTCATCTGGCAATATCTATTTTCCACGCATTACCCAGTGTTGGTTTACAAATAGGGCATTGGGATTAGTTCTACTTTGGTAAATC
>DMJL01000027.1:3947-6491 GCA_003451785.1 Bacteroidales bacterium | reverse complement strand
TGGATAGCATCGCAAAACGACTTATAAACTTGGTTGTGCTCATATTGGAAGGCAAATACATGCAATGCCATGGACTCAAAATCCGCATCATCGGCAATAGCAAAGATTTGGCTGATGTCGGGGATTGGTTGCATAGAAATTTAAAGTAAGGATGCAAAAATAGCGAAAAACCCTGTCTGCAGTTGTTTCGCGGTTTACAAGTTAATGGACAATTACTCATAATGCGTTTTTTGATATGAGAAAGTATTCTGTCGTATCATGCCCATTATCGGCTTGTTGCTTTATGGTGTAATGATAATTGGGGTTACATTTGCAAAGATTTATGTGAATATTTTTTTATGAATGCTAATCTTGACCCCGATGGGCAGAGGCTAACCGCAGCCGAAAAGGAATACGAACGAGCGTTGCGCCCGGGTAGGTTTCAGAGTTTTACGGGTCAGCATGGGGTGGTAGAGAATCTTAAAGTGTTTGTGGGAGCTGCCCGCAAACGCGGCGAGGCTCTCGATCATGTGTTGCTGCATGGCCCACCGGGTTTAGGTAAAACAACCCTTGCCAATATTATTGCCAACGAGCTTGGTGTGGGAATCAAAACTACTTCTGGTCCTGTGTTGGATAAGCCAGGCGACTTGGCAGGTCTGCTTACAAACCTCGAATCGTGCGATGTGCTATTTATAGATGAAATTCATCGGCTAAGTCCCGTAGTGGAGGAGTATCTCTATTCGGCTATGGAAGACTACAAAATAGACATTATGATCGAGTCGGGTCCCAATGCAAGAAGTGTGCAGATAACCCTCAACCCTTTTACGCTAATAGGAGCTACAACCCGTTCGGGCTTGCTCACATCGCCTCTCAGAGCAAGATTTGGAATCAACTCACGGCTCAACTACTACGATGCAGAGTTGCTGTGTTCCATTGTTAAGCGCTCAGCTTCTATCCTGAAGGTTGAAATTTCGGATGATGCGGCTAAGGAAATAGCTGGTCGTAGTCGAGGCACGCCCCGCATAGCCAATGCACTCCTTCGCAGGGTGAGAGATTTTGCCCAGATAAAAGGCAATGGCAAGATAGATGTTGCAATAGCTCATTACGCACTTAGCGCACTTCATGTGGACAAGCATGGGTTGGATGAGATGGACAACAAGATTCTAAGTACACTCATCGAGAAATTTCGGGGTGGTCCTGTAGGTCTTACTACCATTGCCACGGCCGTAAGCGAAGACCCCGGCACCATCGAGGAAGTTTATGAGCCGTATCTTATACAAGAAGGATACATGATGCGCACACCCCGCGGCCGAGAAGCCACACCCAAAGCCTACACCCACACAGGACGGCTACACCCATCAGCTACCGGAACTCTTTTCGACTGATTGCCATGGAAAGCCCTGCCGTTAATCAAGCACTTGCCGCAGCTATAAAGCAGGAGGCTGCTTCTTTGGGCTTCGATGCTTGCGGAATAGCAAAGGTTGGCAGGCTATCCAATATGGAATCCGGTCTTCGGCAATGGTTATCAGAAGGTAAGCATGGAGCCATGGGATATATGGAAAAGCATTTGGAGAAACGACTCGATCCATCGCTACTGGTGGAGAATGCAAAATCGGTGATAGTTGTAGCTTTGAACTATTATACCGATACTTCGAATGATGCCTTTGACAATTTGATAGTTTCCAAGTATGCCCGAGACAAGGATTACCATCTGGTGATGAAAGAAAAAATTAGCAAGCTGGAAGCTAAGCTAAAGCAATTGATGCCCAATCACGATGGGCGCATATTTGTTGATAGTGCACCGTTGCTGGAAAAGGCGTGGGCAGTAAGAGCAGGTTTAGGCTGGATAGGCAAAAACACATGCCTTATTATTCCCCGAAAGGGAAGTTTTTTCTTCTTGGGCGAACTTGTAACCAATATCGAGCTACCCGAAGACAAGGAATTTGCATCGGGGCATTGTGGGGCGTGTACCCGATGTATAGATGCGTGCCCCACTGCAGCAATTGTGGCTCCCGGTAATTTAGATGCGCGCAAGTGTATTTCGTACCTTACCATTGAGTTGAAAGCCCCAATTCCCGATGCGTACAGAGATGGCAGCCTAAAAGGCCAAATTTTTGGTTGCGATATTTGTCAGGATGTTTGTCCACACAATCGTTTTGCCAAGCCCGGTTGGTTCAATAGAGAGTGCGATTTTGCACAATGGTCGGCCACCAAATGGAGCAATTTAACCAAAGAAGAATTTAAAAGACAATTTGTTTTGGCGAAATCGCCTATTGCAAGGGTGAAGTTTGAGAAGTTGCAAGACAATATTGCTGCTGCTAATATGCCATCTGAGAAAGCGTAGAACCCTAAACAGAATCTGCAGCAACGGGCAATCGAATACTGGCCAAAAGCAATTCCGGAACCCTTCTCTTTCGCTCAGCTATGAATGCCTTAAATTCCTCCTCGGTGTATCCCGTCTTATCCATGATAAGAAATTTTATTGCGAAGGGAAAAGTTACCAACGACAACATATCTACAAAAAATTGTGTAGGACTTGTGGGCTTTATCTTGCCTTTCTGCCCA
>DMJL01000027.1:0-3569 GCA_003451785.1 Bacteroidales bacterium | reverse complement strand
GATGCCATTTCCGTAATGCGATCCTTGCTGCGGTGCACAATGGCCATAACAAATGAAACCAGAAGCGGGTTTTCTGAAAGTATGTCAATATAAGTTTCTACATATTTCACGATCTTCTCCTCAAGGGGCAGCTCACTGTCGAGAATTTTCACAAGCGGACGAGTATTTTTCTTCACTAGCATCGAAAATATGGCATCGAATAGGTTCTCCTTCGATCGAAAGTAATAATTCATCAAAGCCAGATTTATGCCTGCTTTGGTTGCTATTTCTCTGACCGATGTGCGGTCAACGCCTTTTTCCAAAAAAAGTTCTGTAGCTGCATCAATAATCTTCTGCTCCGTATTTTTGCTTCTTACCATGGTTGTTCGATTAAGTTCGCCAAAGTTATTACTGTTATTGTTTTAAACAAAGTTTTAAACAAAATATCATGCAATGCCATGGGTAGTGTTTTGTTGTTGCCGTTTTGGTGTGCAAAAAGGATTCATAAAAATTGAGAGTTCATTGCTGCCCGATTTTTCTTGCCAGTTTTTCAGCAAAATTGACCGGAATGCTTATAATTTAGAAGTTGGTCTAAATTTTACACCCAGTTTGATAGACTCAGAGTCTCAAGTTTGGGATTTCATAGCTCTTGCCCATTTCCTTTAGCCCAAATCTGAAAATTGCAAACTTTTGGCTGGGCAGAGATGGGACTTTTGAGTATTTTTACGGCAAAATTTTTTGAACAGTGAAAATTCTTGATTTAGCTTCTAAGCACCGTTTGTTGTTGATGAGTTTGGTCACCGGACTGCTATTAGCACTGGCTTGGCCTGCTCGGGGTATTCCCTTGTTTGCCTTTATTGCATTCATCCCATTGTTGTTTGTAGAGAGCGAGTTGTATAAAAATAAAGATGCCAACAAGAGTGTTTCCTTTTTTCTATACGCATGGGGTGCGTTTTTTGTGTGGAATCTGCTCACAACCTATTGGATAATGTTTGCCACACTGCCAGGCATGATTACCGCTGTGGTGCTCAACTCGTTTTTTATGGCTATTCCTTGGTGGCTGATGCATGTTAGCAGAAGACTTTTCCCCAAGAATCAAGGTGTGTTTCCAGTGCTGTTTTTCTGGCTGAGCTTTGAGTACCTTCATACAAAATGGGATTTGAGCTGGAATTGGCTCGATCTGGGTAATGTGTTTGCATCATGGCCCAATTGGATTCAATGGTACGAATATACCGGCACAGCAGGTGGGGCGATTTGGGTATTGCTGTTCAACATTATTCTTTTCCAGCTAATAAAGGAATTATGGTTGCATAGGCTGCTTACTAAGAAAGTGGCTTGGTACTCTTTCTTTGCGGTTGGCACCTTCGTAGTCCCTTTGGCTTTCTCGCTTCATATTTACGCCAATTTTGTTGAAAAGTCAGACCCGGTGGAGGTTGTCGTTGTGCAGCCTTCATTCGATCCTTACCAAAGTCCCCAAACTATGGAAGAGGCTATCGAACGGACTAAGACCATGATTGCACTTGCTGCACCCTTGATTACCGATAGCACTCAATTTGTTGTAGCCCCCGAAGCCATTTTGCCCGAAGGATTGTGGCGAGGAAATGAAGCTCGCAACCGGCATGTGCTGCTTTTGCAAGATTTCATGATGCGAAATCCACATATAAATTGGGTAACAGGAGCCTTGGTTTATCAACTTTATGGCACTGGCACTGCAGAAATACCCTACACTGCTCGACCATTGGAAGCGTATGGGTATTATTTCGATACATTCAATGCCGCCGTAATGTTTGATAAGGACGGGCGATTCTCCTATTACTACAAATCCATGTTGGTGCCGGGTATCGAACGAATGCCTTTTTTCAGAGTTTTGCGGCCATTAGGGCAATTGGTAGATGCAATGGGCGGCACATCCGGCAGCTTGGGCACACAAGATACCAGAGGCGTTTTTACCCATTCTCAAACCCAAAATGTTGTTGGTCCGGTTATATGTTATGAGTCAATCTACGGAGATTTCATGAGTGGATTCGTGAGAAATGGCGCAACTATGATATTTGTTCTTACAGAAGACGGTTGGTGGAGACGCACACCAGGGCATCGTCAGCATCATGAGTATGCGCGGCTCCGTGCCATTGAGTTTCGCAGACCGGTAGTTAGAGCAGCCGGCACAGGCATTTCATCATTTATTGACCAAAAAGGCGAAGTACAACAACGAACCCAATGGTGGGAGACCACTGCAATAGTGGGTGTTGTGAACCAAAATTCAGAACTTACCTATTTCGCACGATTTGGAAATGTGGCAGGCAGGGGGTCGGTGTTTTTTAGTGGGTTGCTGCTGTTGGCTATGTTATCGGCCCGCATAATGCGAAAAAAAACCAGCCTACAAGCCTAAAACACCACAAAGAATGCCTTAGGCAATATCCGGATATTGCTTATAAAAATCTACCGTATTTCTTACGGCTTCTTCTATAGGCAAGAAAGGTATTTCAATCGCTTGGGTGATTTTGCTGTTGGAAAACAGCCGTATGCTGTTTGCATTTCGTGCTGTTTCACGAGTTATTAAAGGCTTAGTACCCGTTAGCAAGCTGCGAACTTTCTCCATTCGCCAAGCAATGCTGCTCAAAATGGGGCCTGCATAAATGTTTGGAGGTTTGACTCCGGCAGCTATGGCAAAATATTCAAAAACCTTTTTGTATTCCAAATTGTCGCTATTGAGAATATATCTCTGACCGCTAATATCGCTTTGCCCAAGTCTTACCATGCGATCGGCCACATCGCGCACATCCACAAAACCTGTGATGCCTTTGGTATAAAACCTAAATCCCTTTTTTGCAGACAAATACAATTGCCCGCTGGAGCGGGATGTGTCGCCAGGACCAAGTACTATCGAAGGGTTTACGATTACTGTATTCAAACCTTCCTCCGCACCTCTCCAAACCTCTCGTTCCGCTCCATACTTGCTTATGGCATACCACGAATTGTGTTGTGAAGTTTTCCAAATATGTGATTCATCTATGTTGTTGCCCGTAAGGGGTTGCCCTAATGAAGCTACACTGCTGCAATGAATAAATTTCTCAATTCCAGCATCCAAACTTGCGTTCACCATGTTTGCTGTGCCATCCACATTGATCTTGAGCATATTTTTGCGGTCAGAAGGCTGAAAAGAAACCACTGCAGCACAATGATATATTTTTTTTATGCCTTGCAATGCATCTTGGATGCTTACAATATCGGTAACATCGCCATCCACCCATTCTATTCGTTCAAATAGCGAATCGCCATCTTCGGGACTGTAATAGGAAAAAAGTTTTCTTACCAAAGAAATGTTACTCTTATTGCGCAATGTAGCCCTTACTGCATTTCCTTGTTTTGTTAGCAAATACAGCAGGTGAGAACCTACAAGCCCACTACCTCCGGTTACAAGATCCATATTTTTGTGTTAATGTTTGAGAACTAGCATCCATGAAGTAGCAACAGGTCGTTGCTGCTAGTTTTCTTCTGCAAAGGAAATGCATTTCTGCCAATTATTTGCGATACAAAAACCCCGTAAGGGACTAAAATGCATATTTTGCATGGGTTGTTGTCAATCATTT
>DMJL01000150.1 GCA_003451785.1 Bacteroidales bacterium | reverse complement strand
GCAAGGTTCATACCGGAAGAGAAAAGGATTGAAGCTCCATCTAAAATAATAAGTTTTAATCCAGACAGTATTTCGGAAGCATCATTGTTGATTGAGTATATTTCTGGAAAAGAGCAAAAACCCTTTGCAGTTGTAAAAAAGCAGGTAGAAGAATATGTGAGTTTTATACTCGATGCTTTGGCAGCGGGTCGAATGGTAAAAATGGATAGGGTAGGCGTTTTGCGCTCTGGTAGTTTAGGGAGATGGATTTTTGAGCCTGATTTGTCAGTAAATTATCTGGCCGATACATCTGGAATGCCGTCTATTTTAGAACCTGAAAAAAAGCAGGAAAAATTATATGCTCCTATACCTGAAAGAGAAGTAAGTGTTCCTGATCGGATGCCAGAACCTGTTCAAACTCCTTTTAATAAATCAGAACCTCCCATTTTAGTGTTTCACAATCGGGATGATGAAGAGAAACCGTCCCAAATATTTCATTCCGAAGAAAAGCCTAAATTCGAAAAAGTTCAGAGACAAAAATCACATGTGTCACGCGAGCCTGTAAAATGGGCATCCACCATAAAATGGACTGCTTTTTTTATTGTACCTGTTTTAGTAATCCTTGTCTTCTTGTTTTTTAATTGGGAATATATTGTTGGCGATAGACGCATCACCACCTCACCAGAAACACCAACCGGCACTGAAGCCACAGTACCAGGCAATGGGCAACAGCAAGGCGAAGCTGCTGAGCCGGTAGCAGCAGAAGCGGTAGTTGAAACACAGCAAGTCGTTGCCGGTGAAGGTAGGTTCCACATCATCGTAGGAGCATTTAGAAGCATGAGAGATGCCACTGAGTTGGTCGAAAGGCTCAATCAACACCAATCTGATAGAGCAAAAGTGCTTGCTCGAAGTGCAGAAGGTTTCTACAGAGTGAGTTTTGGTTCATACGCCACACAAAATGAAGCCAACGCGAATTTGCAAAATGCAAAGCAAACTGTAACATCAGATGCCTGGGTTTTGTTTTATTAAACTGCTGCTTATAATCTGTGCCCAAAAAGAAACTTATCCGGTTTGAGCAAATTAGTTCATTCCCAAATGTGGTTCAACCCGACGAACATTACCCCATTAGCGACCATCCCCTCAAAGGTAAATGGAGCGAGATGCACTTTGGCAATTCCCATAACTTGATTTTGGAGATAGGCTGCGGAAAAGGAGAATACACCTTGGCTATGGCTGGAAAAAACCCACATATAAATCATATTGGAATTGATATTAAAGGCGATAGAATTTGGCGAGGTGCCCACGATGCCATTAACCAAAACCTACATAATGCTGCGTTCCTTAGGATACAAGCACAATTGCTCAACTACTATTTTGCCCCCGGTGAAGTCTCAGAGATTTGGCTCACCTTCCCCGATCCTCAGCAACAGAAATCGAGAGAGCGCATTAGGCTAACTTCCCCCTATTTCTTGGTCATTTACAGAAATGTGCTAAAGCCCCAAGGTGTTGTACATCTCAAAACAGACCACGATATGCTTTTTGCTTACACCCTCGATTTGGTAAAAAAAAATGGTCATACAGTGAATTTCCAAACTAAGAATCTCTACAACGAACAGCAAACTCCCAACGGTTTACTTACGGAATGCAAAACCCATTACGAGAATATCTATATCAACAAAGGCGTGCCTATCAAGTATCTTCAATTTATGTTTGGGTAACAATTTAATCAGGTAAGCCGCACAATGTACTGAAGTTGGAAAAGATGGGGTTGAATCCTTAGTTTGATGTTTTGTTAAAATCCACAAGGTATTTACAACAGATTTACTTTTGTCGAAAGAAATAATAACCCAAAATGCACGACGAACTTTCTTTTTTCGAAAAAGTTTATGCTGTGGTTAGAGAAATTCCATCAGGCAGAATTACCACCTATGGTGCTATTGCGCGGTATCTTGCCGCATCCAAATCTGCTCGCATGGTAGGTTGGGCAATGAATAATGCCCACGACTGCAAGGAGTATGTGCCTGCCCATAGGGTGGTAAATAGGCAAGGTTTGCTCACTGGGAAGGTGCATTTTGGCAGTTCAGATGCTATGCAGATGTTGCTAGAGAAAGAAGGTGTACGGATTGAGAAAGATCGCGTCTTAGATTTTGCTAAACTGTTTTGGGATCCTGCTATTGAGCTTAAACTTTGATTTTGGGTTGTAAATTATCATTGCGCTTTTGAGCGATAAAAATGTTTAATTTTACAGAGTCTAAATAAGAATAATTTTGAGCGTTACAGTCGATAATGTATTGCAGGCTCTAAGCCGTGTATTAGATCCAGATTTGAAAAAGGATCTTGTGAGCTTGGGTATGATACGAGATATAGAAGTATCAGATCTCAAGGTGTCGTTTTCGGTAGTTCTCACCACTCCAGCCTGCCCGCTAAAGGAGAGCATTAAATCTTCCTGTATTCAGGCCATTCACGATTGGGTTCATCCCGATGCAGAAGTGCAAGTAAACCTCTCAGCGCGAGTAACCACTGTGAATCGCAGCGATGGTTCGAGCCTCAAAACAGTGAAAAACATCATTGCAGTAGCCAGTGGCAAAGGCGGTGTAGGAAAAACCACAGTTGCCGCCAATATTGCCCTCTCGCTGGCAAAGTCAGGAGCCAGAACAGCCCTTGTGGATGCAGATATCTATGGACCTTCGTTGCCCTTAATGTTTGGATTGGTAAACGAACCAATCAGGGCTATTCAGGTTAATGGGCAAACCAAGGCCATTCCATTGCGCAAGCATGGTATTGATTTGCTTTCTATTGGTTTTTTTGTAGATGCTTCAAAAGCACTTATTTGGCGCGGCCCCTTGGCATCGAGTGCCCTCAAACAGTTGTTTTTCGATACCCAATGGGGAGAGATAGACTACATGATTGTTGACCTTCCTCCCGGTACCGGTGATATTCACTTGTCGTTGGTACAAAGTGTGCCACTTACGGGAGCAGTCATTGTAACTACGCCCCATGAGTTGGCCATAGCCGATGCCACCAAGGCTGTGAATATGTTCAACAACGAAAATATTCATGTGCCAATTCTTGGTGTTGTTGAGAATATGTCGTGGTTCACGCCCGCCGAATTGCCCAGCAACCGGTACTATATTTTTGGGGATGGTGGAGGTGTAAAAATGGCCAACGATCTCAAATTGACTTTATTGGGTCAGTTGCCACTTATCGCGCCCAACAACCAAAGTGGAATATATGTGGATAACGATATGCTTTCAGCATCCCAACAATTGCAGCCCTATTTTGATAGTATTGTTGCCAACCTGGTTAGGCAGGTTTCCATATCCAATGCCCAAAAGCAGGAATTGAAAACTGCATTACCGTAACATACATCATTGAATTATTTTGTTTCACATAAAACCCCTAACTCATGTCCGTACAACCAAGAGAAGAGCTCGTTCAGAGAATCGAAAATGTTATTGACCAAATAAGGCCCTATTTGCAGGCCGATGGTGGAAATATCAGGTTTGTTAATCTTACCGATGATAATGTAGTGAATGTAGAACTTCTGGGAGCTTGTGGCTCTTGCCCAATGAGTCAGATGACTCTGAAAGCTGGAGTAGAGCAAGCCATGAAAAAAGCCATACCCGAAGTAAAATCGGTAGAAGCTATTAACTAAGCTTCAGCGCATTTCAGAAGCTGTTTAAAGTTATCAAAGCTACTCCTTGCGAGTAACCAAAACTGCTAACGGTGGTGAGACTACCGAAAGTAGAAAGTGTGCGATGTAAGTAGTATTTTGTTTTTAAACAGCTTCATTCTTTATTTTAATCTTGCTACCAAAGGCATTTTTCGGCCAAAGCCGAACGATTTTTTTGAAATCCGTATAGTTGGAGGTGCTTGTCTTCTTTTGAATTCGCTGCTCAATAGCATCTTTTGCACCCTTTCCACCAAAGCCAATTCGTATCCCATTTGTACAATCTGAGGCACAGATTGCCTGTTTTCGATTAAATGAAAAAGTATAGAATCGAGAATGTCGTAGGGCGGAAGCGAATCTGTATCTCGTTGGTCTGGTCTAAGTTCTGCTGATGGCGGCTTTTGAATAATATTGCGGGGGATAATTTCATCATCCCTATTGATGTACTCAGCCAAATTGTAGGCTTCAGTTTTATACAAATCGCCAATTACCGAGAGGCTGCCACACATATCGCCATAAAGGGTGCCATACCCTACGGCAGATTCGCTCTTGTTGGATGAATTGAGCAAAATATACCCAAGTTTGTTGGAAATACCCATTAGCACCATTCCCCTAATTCGAGCCTGATAGTTTTCTTCGGTTATATCGGATGGTAAATTTCCAAATAATGGCACCATGGTTTCGCACAAAGAGTCAAAAATATGGTTTATGGAAATTTTCGTGTGGGGTACTTTGATGTTCTCAACCAACTGCAATGCATCGCTTACCGAGTGATCTGTGCTATAGGGTCCGGGCAACAGTACTGCGAGGCAGTTTTCGGCGCCCAATGCCCTTGCTGCCAACACGAGTACAAGGGCGGAGTCTAACCCACCCGATAATCCCACAACAGCTTTGGTAAAACCTTGCTTTTGGAAGAATTCTTTTATTCCAGAAATAAGTGCTTTCTCAATCAGGCTGTTTTTGTCATACTCGGTATGATGTAGGTCATTTCCCGATTTAAGTTCTGAATTTAAGCCGTGAATATCAGCATACAAAATACACTCTGTAAACAATTCTGCCACACTAACTATGTTTCCTTCAGCATTGATTGCCATAGATTGGCCATCGAAAATCAACTCCCCGTGTCCACCCACTTGATTGGCTACCAGAAGAGGCAAGCCATATTTTTTGCTAATGGCCGAAAAAGTATTAGTCCGATCCATAGGATGACTCCAGCAAAATGGAGATGCCGAAAGATTGATAATGCAATCGGGGTTCTCTAAAACCATTACATCCAACGGATTATTGGTGTATAACATAGGTGTTTCAATAGTCCAAATATCCTCGCAAATCGTAATGGCAAGTTTTTTGCCTTTGAATATTATGGTGCTAAAATTATCTGCCGGCTCAAAGTACCGGTATTCATCAAACACATCGTAAGTGGGCAATAATCCTTTGCGGTAAACAGCTTGGATTTTTTTATCATGAAGCAGCAAGGCTGCATTGTATAGTCTTTTGCCCTTCTCGTTGGTATTTATCCAAGGGCTTCCAACAATTGCACCTATTTTATCGCAATGTTGGGCTATTTCATTTACAGAAGCAATACACTGTTTTACAAAATGATCCTGTTCCAGCAAGTCGTAAACAGGGTATCCGCAAATCGAAAGTTCACTGAAAACAACCAAATCTGCATTTTGAGATTGGGCTTCATGTATCGTTTTAATAATCAATTGTTTGTTGTGTTGCAGGTCGCCCGCAACAAAATTGCATTGTGCTAAAGCTATTTTCATTGTACCGTTTTATTGCAGATGATTTGATACAGTCAAATTAGTATAGAAATGCAAAATGCTATCCGTCAGCAAATGTTTATTGAAACATCCATAACATTTTACAATATAACTTCCAAACAGACTTGGCTTGAGGTGTCTGTGGTTTTAATTGTAAAATGCTTTGGCGTGTTTGCGACTTCGCTTTTTGCTCCATTTAATGCTTGGCTTCACTCTCAAAACATCAAGCCTATGGTAAGTTCCACATAGTTTTGTATCGCACTTGCTTGCCTGCCCGTTACAGCATTTGTGCCTTTTAGAATGTTTGAAAAGCCATTGTTGAAGGTAATGCCTCCCAGCAGCGAAACTCGGCCTCCGAACGAATATTTTATGCCGCCTCCTATGATTAAAGCCCCTCTAAGTAAATTAACATCGGCGGCAATGTCATCGTTAAAATAATGCACATTCTCCCCTTCCGGATAATGATCGCGCGATTTTGCGCGTATGCGCATTCCCGCTCCAAAGCCAATCTGAGCATAGTATGTGATAAAGCCTATTTCTTGCGTGTGCATTTTTACAGTTAATGGTATCTCAACGAATTGCAGGTGATACCTTCGTACCATTAATTGAGCGGTTTGCGGATTGCCTCTCAATACTTCATATTCCAAGTGGCCGCCCATCATGGTTATATTAAAACCTGTAGAGAAAGCGTAGTTTTCGGCAATTTTTATGTCGGCAATAAGCCCATAGGAATATCCTATTCGTACACCTGTGTTTCTATAATCGCGGGTTTCGGGTCTAATCCAACTAATGGTAGGCGAAGCTTTTACGCCCATTCGAATGTTCTGGGAGTCAATGGCAGCTGCATTTGATAAACCCCAGAGGCTCACTAAAACAAGGATTGCAAATTTTTTCATAATTTTGAAAAATAATTTGATACAATATTACAAATTTCTTGGCAGCATGGTGCATGTTTCCGGTAGCTGCAATCGCACAAAGGGAGTTGCAACAAACATTTTGCCAAAATTTAGTACTCTTTGCTAATCTTATGCATAATAAAATCTCATCTCTGTGGAATGCTCGCTTTCTGCGAGTTGTATTCTTCATTTTAATTTTCGGAACGGTTTCTTGCGGAGTCTTGGAAGAGAGACCACCTTTTATGGCAGATATTTCGGGTATTGATGTGCCCGATGTAGAGATTAAGCGATACGAGGAAGTGCTTTTTAGAATTAATCCCAATAAGCTGTACGAAGAAATACAGCCCTATATCAGCACTTTTGGGTTTTTCTTAGGCGATGCCATTCATACTCAGGCAGGTCAGCAACAGCTTTTTGATTATATTTCCGATCCGCTGATTCGCGAAATTTATATGGATACCAAAGAAGTTTGGTATAGTCTTGATGAATTGGAAGAAAACCTTACAGAGGCATTTCGCTTCTATCGCTACCATTTTCCACAAAACCCATTGCCCAGGTTGTATTCCTATATTTCGGGTCTCGACCACCATTTCCCTATCAAATATTACGATGGAGTAATGGTGATTGGGCTTGACCTTTACTTAGGTGCCGGTTACGAAAAATATATGCAAGCCGGAATTCAACTGTTTCAGCAATTTAGGATGCAGCCGGCATTCTTAGAGTCTGATATTATGCGAATGATGGCAGAAAACCACTTGCAGCAAACGGAAATAGTGCCTCAGAATCTTTTGGATTTTATGATTTATGAAGGCAAGGTGCTGTATTTTTTGGATAGTACTCTACCCCTTACCCATGATAGTTTGAAGATTGGATTTACAGGCACTCAGTTGCAATGGATGCAGCAAAATTTGGGTAGGGTTTGGACTTTTTTTATTCAAAACGAGTTGCTTTTTTCCAATGATCGGGGGGTAATTAGGAATTTTGTGGGCGAAGCACCATTCACGACAGCTTTTGGCAATAATTCTCCACCGCGCACAGCAGCTTATATAGGTTGGCAAATAGTGAGGGATTTTATGCAGCACAATCCAAGCGTAACCCTATCAGAGTTGCTACATATCCAAGATTCTCAAAAGATTTTGACTCGCTCGAGATTTCGACCTTAGGTTTGTGTGCTTTGCAGGTAGCTCTGATTCCAAGTATCAACATAGCCCAACAATTCTTGGCGACCAGTGGTGGTTTTGCAACTTGTTATTACGCTGGGTGGCACAGGATCCCATTTCTTGGCTAGTTCCTTGTTGTAGGCAGCATAGGCAGCAGAGGCCTGATTGTGCGATAGCTTGTCGGCCTTAGTAAAAGCAAGGCAAATTGGTATTTGGTTTTTGCCTAACCATGCCATAAATTCTAAGTCGTTCTCTAGAGCCTTGTGGCGCAAGTCTATCAGCATAAAGCAACACACCAAATTTTCGCGCTTCAACAGATAATTCCTTATCATGTTTTCCCATTTTAGCCTCGATGATTGCGAAACTTTAGCAAAACCAAATCCGGGCAAATCGGCAAGAAACCACTGTTTGTTTATCAAAAAATGGTTGATAAGTTGCGTTTTCCCTGGTGTAGAAGAAGTCTTGGCTAATTTAGAGAACCCTGTGAGCATATTGATTAATGACGATTTGCCCACATTCGATCGCCCAATGAATGCATATTCGGGCAAATTCTCAGGTGGGCAATCTTTGACCGAAGTAGAGCTTTTTATAAATTCGGCCGACCGAATTACCATAGGTTGTAACTTAAAAAATTAAACGGATGCGTGTCATTCACCATCCTTTATCTTACTATCGAAGTAGCTTTTTATGTATCGCTCAGATTTAGC
>DMJL01000123.1 GCA_003451785.1 Bacteroidales bacterium | reverse complement strand
ACTGGTGTGGCTTTTATGTGCTTTATATTTACCTCTGTGCCCACAGTAACATAACCCTCATCCAACAAAGGCTGCACGCTCAAATGGGCAGTATTTTCCATGAGCGCAATCATTGCCGGCGTGGCAAAAACAGGTATGTTACCCGATTTGTACGCTTCGGCCGTATTTTCAGGAACAACCTGCCAGCTAAATTCTCCCTTTATTCCTTGTTTCAAAATGTGCGTCATAGTTTTTGCTTTGAAGTAAATAGACTATAAATATTAAAATTACAGAAAAGTTGCATGCAAACAAGCATCCACTATCTCTGCATATAAACCTCGCTATCGGCAAGATTAATTCAAACCTTTAACTCTGGGAGTGCCTGCTACAAAATCTTTTAAGTAGAAAGGCTCAAAATAGGCAATATCTTCAAAAGCAGCCATCTGAAATTTATTCATTGCGCTTGCTACCAAGCCCTTTGCGGAAGGTGCAATGCCATCCAAAAACAAAGCATTGGGATGTTGAATCACCGAAGCGCATTTGGCTGCGCCATTTCCGAAGAAAAGGATTTTATGACTCTCCAAATAGGTTAAAAACGACGAACTATTGACAACCAAAGCTTCTGTTTCCAGTATCTGTTTGCCATGGAAGTCAAATAATGCGCAGTAAACTTCCATCCTTCGGGCATCAATCATTGGGCAAAGGAGTACATGCAATCCTCTGGGTGCTTCAGTTTTATCGAAACTCTTTAGATTTTCCGCGCATTGCCGGGCCAAACCTTCCAAAGTGTCAACAGCAATCAGCGGAATATCGAGAGCATAGCAAATACCCTTTGCTGCGGCTACTCCAATCCTTAGTCCGGTATAAGATCCGGGTCCTCGACTAATCGCCACTGCAGAAAGTGATGAAAAAGATAGATTGGCAGCGAGCAAGGCTTCCTCAATAAAAACCGTTAGACTTGACGAGTGCGCGTAATTGCTCCCATTGTCTTCCTTTAAAGACAATAGCCCATCTGAATTTGCAATCCCCACAGAGCAAACCTGGGTAGCAGTTTCTATCAACAAAATTTCAGCCATTAGCTATTGGTATTACTCCTGCCCAAATACTGCATCTCTAGCACTCTTGATTACAGCATCGCCATCCTTCAATTCCTGCGACACTAATCGGAATGGGCCGGTAATTACCGTCATGCCTGAGTCGAGACCATTTACTATTTCGATGTATCGGGTATCTTGCAAACCAGATGTTACCTCTTTAATTCGCGCTATACCAGCGTCGTAAACAAACACAAATTCTTTGGAGCCGCCAGCAGTCGCCAAGGTATCTGCATCGGCCGATTGGTCTTCTCGAGTGGTAACAGCCTGAATGGGTACAGTTACTACATTGCTAACCCTGCGCGTTTGCACTTCTACAGTGGCCGACATTCCGGGTCTGAATGGTGAGAGATGAGGGGTAGCGGCGTTTACCAAGAAATTGTAGGAAGCAGGATCTATTTGTATTTTCACTTCAAAGTTTGTAACCTGATCGGTAGCTTGCCCTGTAACCATTGCAGAGTTTGAAATGCTGGTTACAACACCCGAAAAACTGTAATCGCGAAATGCATCAATCTCTATGCTTGCCGAATCGCCTTGTTTCACGCGCACCACATCTCTTTCGTTAACCTGCACCAACACCTCCATAGATGTAAGGTTGGCAATGCGCATTATTTCGGTGCCGGCAAACTGGGAAGTTCCTACTACCCGCTCTCCAAACTCGGCGTCGAGCCTAGAGATTGTACCATCCATGGGAGCAAAGATGCTTGTTTTGGCTAAGCTTTCGCGGGCTTCAGTAACAGCTGCTTGGGCACTCTTTACTTGAAATTCAGCTGCCACTACACTCTGCCTTGCTGCCTCCACCTCTGCCTGCGCCACCAGAAACTGGGCACGGGAAGCATCGTATTCAGACTCAGAAATAGCTTGTTGCTCAAACAATCGCTGATTGCGGTTATGGACCGAGCGCGCATTAATAAATTGCGCATCGGCTTGGGATGCCCGTGCCCGGGTATTTGCCAAGTTGGCACGACTGGTGTTAAGGGCTGCCACCATCCGCTCCACTGCCGACTCGTATAGGTCGGGGTTGATACGGGCAAGCAAAGCACCCCTTTTCACAAAATCGCCCTCCCGCACCGGAAGCTCGATAATCTCCCCCGAAACATCAGGGCTAATCTTTACTTCTACAATCGGCTGAACCTTTCCACTGGCTGTAACTATCTCAACAATATTGCGCAACTCCGCCTTTTCTACCGTTACACGCAGGCCAGCATTGCCACCAATCCAGCCTGCCTGCCTTCCTATAACCAAAAACAACACTAAGGCTCCGATAAGGCTAAGGACAATTATCAACAATTTGTTCTTTTTCATTCGTAATTTTTTTAGTAAAAACCTTTCAATGTATATTGTGCGGTTGCTCAACCATTGCACGGGATTATTTTTGCTTTTTTTAATAAAAACCAGACCTTTCTTAGCAGGGCTATTACTCAAAGCGTAATAGGATTCCCCAAATAAAAGTCCAGCACCTTGGTTCGAAACACAAAGTCGTATTTGGCCTGTATCCTCTCCGAAAGTGCAAAGGTAAGCCTGTTTTTTGCATCATTAAACTCAAATGAATTTACCACCCCAACCGAAAACTTTTGCTCTGCATAACGGAAAGCCTCCTCGAGTGCTTGCACATTTTTGGTGGTTGATTGGTATCGCTTCAAAGCGGCTCGGGCATCGGCATGTGCCTGCTGAATGCTTTTAAAAAACTGGTCGTGAACCATTTGCCTGTTTAATTGAGCCGATTCTAAGGAAATTCTTGCTCTACTGATATTGTTGTTTACCTGCAGGTTGTTAAGGATTGGGATAGTAAGCACAAATGCAAAGGAGCGATTCAGATTGTCTTCCAATTGGTTTCTAAACGGTCTTACCCTGGTGGTATAATCTATCGATGGCCCAAATACCCTTTCGCCGCCCTGTGTAACTCCTATTTGCCTCTCGCCTATGATGATGTCGGTTATTTCCCTTATGGCTCCAGAATAGCCTGTGCCGTAGGTTCCCCTCAAACTCAATATGGGGCTTCTGGCACCTTGTGCCACTCTTAGTCCATAAGCAGCACTGCTTATGCGCAAATCTGCCGATCGAATATCGGGTTGGTTAGGGATGGCTTTAGAAAATATCTGCATAGGAGTGTAGGGCACTTCATCCAAAGATTCTATTTCTAATACAGGTCGTTGAATCCTGAAATTCTCTATGTCTTCAATGCGAAGCAACTGGGCTAAGTCGAGATAAGCTAAATCGAGGCGATTTTGGTGGTTTACTACCTGAAGCTCTTCGGATGCAGCTTGTGCTTCGATACTCAACAAACTTCCCCGCGCCAAAACACCAGCTTCTACCAGCCTGCCAGTGCGCTCCACCTGTAGCCTCGACAATGCAAGACTGCTCTCAGCAACAGCCAACAACTCGTAGGCAAACAAAACCTGGAGAAACCCGGATGTTATAGCCAATAGCATATCGTTTTCCAACTTCGCCACATCGTACCTATTTGCTTCGAGATCTACATCCGCTTGTTTTATGGTGTTCCGTATTTGAAACCCATTGAATAATGTAAGCCCCCCACTTAGACCAAAATTGTTGGACCTAACATCTTCCGTAGCAAAGGTGTTGGTAAATGGGTCAATGGTGCGCCCTGTGTTAATGGCATGAGTAGCACTTGCATTGAAACTGGGCAACTGGCTTGCCCTTGCACGAATTAGATTGGACTGCTGCATATCTACATTCAACTGCCCTTGCTGTATT
>DMJL01000177.1:5032-5676 GCA_003451785.1 Bacteroidales bacterium | reverse complement strand
TCTGATTACGAACAGCAGGCACTTTCTGTGGTAGATAATGTTTTTTCTAAAAACAAATACTGCGTTCTTACAGGAGGTTCGGGTTTGTATATTGATGCCCTATTATATGGATTCGACAACCTGCCTGCCGCTTGCTTGGATACCCGCAATTCCATTGAGGGTGTGTATGCCAGCGATGGACTTCCCGGATTGCGAATGTGGCTAAAAAAAATTGACCCTGATTTTTATGCTCAAGTAGATCTCGCCAATCCCAACCGTTTAAAAAGAGCTATAGAGGTTACCCTAACTTCTGGAATGCCCTATTCCGAGCTTCGTACCAAAAACCACCGAAAAAGACCCTTTACCACAAAATGTATCGTGCTAAACCGACCTCGACCGGAGCTTTTTCAACGGATAAATCAAAGAGTTGACCTTATGGTGCAGCAAGGCCTTATTGAAGAAGCCATCGAATACTTTGCTTATCGAAGCCTGAATGCACTGAATACCGTTGGGTACAAAGAACTGTTTGATTGGCTCAGTGGATGCTATAGCCTGCAAGTTGCATTGGAAAAAGTGAAAACGCACACCCGCCGATTCGCAAAGCGGCAATTAACATGGAATAGAAAATACCAAAATGCATTATGGGCACATCCCGACTCGATGGA
>DMJL01000177.1:0-4863 GCA_003451785.1 Bacteroidales bacterium | reverse complement strand
CCTGAATGCACTGAATACCGTTGGGTACAAAGAACTGTTTGATTGGCTCAGTGGATGCTATAGCCTGCAAGTTGCATTGAAAAAAGTAAAAACGCCCCCCCGCCGATTCGCAAAGCGGCAATTAACATGGAATAGAAAATACCAAAATGCATTATGGGCACATCCCGACTCGATGGATGAAATTATGAAGTTTATCCAAAGTCCACCCGTAGAATAACCTTCTTTTGACTTTTAGAGCTAAAGCAGATTGGATGCCATGAGTAACTCCGCCAGAAGTGGGGGTGGATTTGTGGATTGGTGGATTTGTGGATTGGTGGATTTGTGGATTGGTGGATTTGTGGATTGGTGGATTGGTGGATTTGTGGATTTGTGGATTTGTGGATTGGTGGATTTGTGGATTGGTGGATTTGTGGATTTGTGGATTGGTGGATTGGTGGATTTGTGGATTTGTGGATTGGTGGATTGGTGGATTGTTAGATTGGTGTATCAGTAAGGAAAGGATTGCAAATTCCGACTAACAAAGAAAACTCTCCACATCACTTTTTATCCTGCTTCACACTACTTCCCTGACTCATTGCGCCAAACTCTTTAACCAAAAACTCTTTGAGTTGCAATGGTTTAAGGTTTCTTTTAATTTCACCGTGCATAGCTATCGAAATATTCCCAGTTTGCTCGCTAACCACTATTGCAATAGCATCTGACACTTCGCTTATGCCTGCTGCTGCCCGGTGCCTAAGGCCTAACGATACAGGAATAGAAGTATTTTCTGAAACCGGCAGTACGCATCGTGCGGCTTTTATGCGATTGTTGGTGATGATTACAGCACCATCGTGCAAAGGGCTATTTTTGAAAAAAATATTCTCCAACAATTGGTCAGAAACTCTGGCATCTAAAAGCTCACCTGTCTCCAAATAAAATGAAAGGTCGTTGCTCTTGGTGAGCACTATCAGCGCGCCTGTTTGTGTGTCAGCAAAGTGCTGGCAGGTGTTTACCAAAAGGGAAATATTCAACGGGGTGTTATTATCCATTTGGGAGAAAAATCGCAAAAACTTGTTGCTGCCTTTTTTAATAATGTTTTGATTGCCCAAAAACAAAAGAAACTTTCGAATTTCGGGTTGAAAAACAATAATCAAGGCAAGAACACCAACGCTTACAAACTGCCCAAGGAGGGCTGTGAGCAGTTCCATTTCTAATATTCTTACCAACCACCATACAATGTAGATAGAAACAATGCCTATAAAAATGCTTAGGGTGCCTGTACCTCGAATGAGCCGATACAATTGAAACAAAATAATTGCTACCAAAAAAATATCAATAAAATCGAGCAGCCTGATTTGAATAAAGTTTATGGGGATGTTATACATGGGTGGTGGGGAAAATTATTTCTTTTGTTCGTTTGCCGTAATTAGCTTCACAAGGCTTACAACTTCCAAAGCTTCCTTTACATCGTGCACCCTCAAAATTGATGCTCCTTTCAACAAGGCTACGGTATGGAGTGCGGTGGTGCCATTCAATGCTTCTTCGGGTGTAGTGTCTAATGCTTTGTAAATCATGGATTTTCTTGAAATCCCAACAAGAATGGGTAATTCGAAGATTTTAAAAAAATCGATTTGATTCAATAGCATATAATTTTGCTCCAACGATTTTCCAAAACCAAAGCCTGGATCAAGTATTATGTCGTGGATACCAAGTTTGTTTAGAACCTCAATTTTTTGTGCGAAAAATAAACTTATTTCTTTCACTACATCGTCATACACCGGATTGTTTTGCATGGTTTGTGGCAGACCCTTCATGTGTGTAAGCACATAGGGAATTTTGAGCCGTGCCACGGTTTCAAACATTTGTGGGTCAATTTGCCCGGCACTTATATCGTTTACAATATGTGCCCCTTCATGGGCTGCCATAGCAGCAGTTTGAGCGTTGTAGGTATCAATCGAAATAATTGCATCGGGGAAATGCCTTAAAATGCTGTTTACAACAGGTTTGATTTTGAGTATCTCTGCTTGGGCAGGGATGATTGCAGCACCCGGACGGCTGCTTGCGGCTCCAATGTCGAGAATGTGAACACCCTGCTTCAAAAGCATTTCTGCATGACGAAGTGCCTGCAAGTTGTTGTTGAGCTTGCCGCCATCGTAAAACGAATCTGCTGATAGATTCATAATGCCCATTACCATAGGTGAGGATAAATGGTTAATTTTGCCTCTTAAGTTCAGTGTTTTTTGGCTATGGAAAAGGAAATCCTTTGTCATAAATTTGTTTTGCAACTATCGAAATTTCAAAATGACCATTATGTCATCTACCAATCAGCAGTACGACGAGATAAAAAAACTTTGTTTCAATATTTTTAACCTAAAAATGCAGGACTACCATGTAGCGTGGCGCATTCTCAGGGTAGCTTCGATTACGGATCAAATATTTATCAAGGCTCAACGCATACGCTCAATACAGAGCAAAAATACGCAAAAAATAGAAGAAGGGGTCGTACCTGAATTTATTGGAATGGTAAACTATGCCATTATGGGGTTAATACAGTTGGAACTGGGCGATACCGACAAGCCCGATATTTCTACTGAGGTGGCATCGAGCAAATGGGATTTTTATTTCGAAGAAGCGCGCATACTCATGAATCGCAAAAATCATGACTATAGCGAGGCTTGGCGAGAGATGCGGGTTTCATCGCTCACCGACATCATTTTGATGAAATTGCTGAGAATAAAACAAATTGAAGACAACCTAGGGAAAACCCGTATCTCAGAAGGCATAGATGCCAATTATTACGACATAATAAACTATGCAGTGTTTGCATTGATTAAATTAGAGCTTGACGGCAAGGTTCAATAGTGTAATATTCAAACCAAGGTGCTAAAGTTTGTATTAAGGAGAATCTGGTATGGAGGATGGGTGCTGCTTGGAGTAGTATCCGTGGTTTTCTTCCTATTCACTATTCTCCCCGGCGACCCCGCACGGATGATGCTAGGGCAAAGGGCCGATATTGCGTCCATTGAGGCTATTCACAAAGAACTGGGATTTGATAGGCCGGTTTGGGTACAATATTTAGACTGGCTCAACGACATCTCGCCTATATCGCTTCATCATAATGAAAATCCTGAAAGCTTCTTTTATCACGACACACAAGAATACACATCTGCACGATTGCTGGTTGTAGGTCAATTTGTGGTAGTTGCAAAAGTACCTTACCTGCGGCGTTCATACCAAACCGACAGGACTGTAGTAGAAATACTCATGGATGCATTGCCCAACACCTTGCTTCTGGCTACGGTATCCATACTATTTGCAATGCTTGTAGGTCTTAGTCTTGGTGTAGTTTCAGTTTTATGGCAAAATGTGATTGTAAGTCGTGCTATAACGGTTTTATCGGTTTTAGGAATGTCGTTGCCTTCTTTCTTTGCTGCAATTATTGTGGCTTGGTTATTTGGTTTTGTACTGGCGGATATTACCGGATTGAGTATGACAGGGAGTTTGGTGGAGGTTGACGATTTTGGAAGAGGAACCTATATCCAGTGGGAAAATCTCATCCTTCCGGCATTTACCTTGGGCATTCGACCCATGGCTGTAGTTTCGGAACTTACCCGAAGTTCACTCACAAGTGTTATGGCCATGGATTACATAAGAACAGCCAAAGCAAAAGGTTTGAGCAGATCGCGGATAATCATTCACCATGCCCTGCGCAATGCACTAAATC
This sequence comes from Bacteroidales bacterium, assembly GCA_003451785.1. Taxonomy (GTDB): domain Bacteria; phylum Bacteroidota; class Bacteroidia; order Bacteroidales; family UBA7960; genus UBA7960. The sequence goes on along the minus strand of DMJL01000177.1, from coordinate 1,160 downwards.
CTGTAGTAACTGCTATATCGGGTTGGTTTGCTTCTTTAATGGCTGGTGCGGTGTTTGTAGAATTTATTTTCAACTGGAAAGGCATTGGAGTTGTCATTGTCAATGCGTTGGAGCATTACGATTTTCCGGTGATAATGGGTGCAGTTCTGCTTATAGCAGTGATGCTGGTTTTGATAAATATCTTGGTAGATGTGGTTTATGGAATTCTTGACCCAAGAGTAAGAATGCAATAGCAAGTATTGTTTGTATTTTGAGTAATTCGCAATTTAGCGATGCTTTGTTGAATTGAAGAATCATTACACTTTAAATAACATTAAAATGAGAAAAAAAATTGTTGCCGGTAATTGGAAAATGAATTTGGACTTGGCAGGTAGCCAAAATCTTGCATCAGAAATCTGCAGTCTGGTTGCCAAAAATCCCTTATCAGGTTTAAAGTCGGCCCCTTCGGTGGTGCTTTTTCCGCCATCAGTTTTTATTAACGGAGTTAGCACCATCGTTAATGATACTCCCGGTGTATCTGTTGGTGCGCAAAACATTCATCAGAATGAAAAAGGTGCTTTTACAGGCGAAGTTTCTGCCCAGATGGTGGCTTCGTGCGGTGCAACCTACACTTTGATAGGACATAGCGAAAGGCGTTCCTATTTTGGCGAAGACGACAAACTTATTGCCGAAAAAATTGCTGCCGCATTCAAAAGCAACTTGGTGCCCATGTATTGCTGCGGTGAAGTATTAGCCGAAAGGCAAGATAACAAACACTTCGATATTGTAAAACATCAGGTGGAAACAGCTTTGTTCTGGATGGAAAAGAGCCAATTCGAAAAAGTAGTAATAGCCTATGAGCCTGTGTGGGCAATAGGTACTGGAGTAACTGCATCGCCAAGGCAGGCTCAGGAGATGCATTCTTGGATTCGCCAATTGGTAGCTACACGCTACGGAATCGAAACTGCAAATAAAACAACTATACTCTACGGTGGGAGTTGCAACGGGCAAAATGCTGTCGAAATATTTGCTCAACCCGATGTTGACGGTGGACTTATCGGAGGTGCATCGCTCAAAGCAGAGGAGTTCTTCACAATCATTTCTTCATTCTAACCGATATGACTTTCAAGGACTACATTGAACTCAATTGTAAAGTAAATCCCTTAGAGCCTTGGCGGGAT
>DMJL01000290.1 GCA_003451785.1 Bacteroidales bacterium | reverse complement strand
TACAACCACTTCAATATTGGTCGCGAAACTTTCTTATTGCCTGTGCGATGGACCGAAGACAAATGGCCGGTGGTATTAGTGGGTGATGAGACTGTACCTTTCATTCAGAATTTTCCCGAAGGTGTTGTTGATAGGCAGCATGAAGAGGGATTTATGCGTAGAGGCAATTTCTCTTTTGTCGAAAACTTCGACGAAGAAAAACTTCCCATGGAATGGTTCTTCTTGCGAACTCCAATAGAGCAATGGCATGAGTTGAATCAGGATGGCGGTGGAATTTGGATTACAGCACGGCCATACAACTTGAGAGAGCGCAACCAGCCTTCATTTATCGGTACACGGCAACGCCATCATACTATGAGTGTAGAAACAGTAATGCACTACTTGCCAACTACCGAAACCGATTTAGCAGGTTTGGTTTTGTTTCAAAACGAGGCCTTCCATATTACTCTGGGTGTAACCTTAATAGAGGGAGAAAACCATATTGTACTTCAAAAAGCAGAGAGGGATGAAAATCAGCAAGTGAACAAGGTGATTTTGGCATCCGAAAGGCTTCCGACGCGTTTCAATGGAGTTATGGGTTTAAGGGCAGAAATGGCCAACGGGCAGCTGGCATTCAGCTATAGAGTGCGAAACTCAGGTCGATGGAATATACTAATGGATGGTATTGATGCAACATACTTGAGCACAGCACGGGCAACAGGCTTTATTGGAACCATCATTGCTTTATACGCATCGTCTAACGAGTAACAAAAATGATACTAATTTTGTAACATTATCAAAATGGTTACATTTTTAGAAGAAGGGTAGCCGATAAGTCTGATGATGTTGTAAAATTTGGACAATAATTAAAGCATTGGTCTGTTGACAAAATTTTGTTAAAATCACTTTTGGAATATTTATAAAATGTTTGAAATAAGCGGAAAAGTTGCCGTAATTACAGGCGGTGGTGGTGTGTTGGGTGGTAGTATTGCCCGGAGCTTTGTAAAATCGGGAGTGAAGGTTGCCATATTAGACATACGCAAGGAAAATGTTGACAATAGGGTAGAAGAGCTTAAAATACTTGGTGGTGCTGTTATGGGCTTGGTTGCCGATGTTCTTGATTTTGACCAGCTACAGCAAGCTTGTGATTCAGTTGTTGATAAGTGGGGAAAAGTTGATATTCTTATCAATGCTGCTGGAGGCAATTTACCGGGTGCTACATTAGCTCCAGGTCAGAGTATCTTTGAAATGAATCTCAACGACTACAAGAAAGTTGCCGACTTAAACTTAGATGGTACCATTTTCCCTACCATGGTATTTGGAAAAGCTATGACAGCTACCGGAGAAGGCTCTATTGTGAATATTTCGTCGATGGCAACATTCTCAGCCATTTCACGAGTAATGGGTTATTCGGTTGCTAAGTCGGGTATCAATAGTTTTACCCAGTGGATGGCAATGGAGATGGCGCAAAAATATGGCGAAAAAATTCGGGTTAATGCTATAGCTCCAGGCTTTTTCATTGGCGATCAAAACAGAGCTGTTCTTATAAATCCTGATGGTTCCTATACCGAAAGAAGCCACAAGATTCTTGCCCGCACTCCCATGAATAGATTTGGCGATATTGACGAGCTGAATGGAGCTGTACAATTTCTTTGCTCCGATGCTGCGTCCTTTATTACCGGCATCATCCTACCTGTTGACGGAGGGTTTAGTTCATACAGCGGTATTTAATTTTTTTATTGACGAATTACAATGGCATTGGAAAAAACATGGCGGTGGTTCGGTTTCAACGATCCCATAACGCTCGAATATCTTGCCCAAATGGGCGTTGAAGGCGTGGTTACAGCCCTGCATCACATACCCAATGGTGAAATATGGTCGGTGGAAGAAATCTTGAAAGTGAAAGAATCCATCGAAAGCTTCGGTTTGCGGTGGAGCGTTGTGGAGAGCCTTCCTGTTTCGGAAGGGATTAAAACCGCATCTGACGACCGCCCTCGACTAATTGCAAATTACAAGCAATCGCTCAAAAATCTTGGTTTGTGTGGCATTGATACCGTGGTTTACAATTTCATGCCTGTTATCGATTGGGTGCGCACCCATCTTACCTACAAACTTCCCAATGGAGGGGAGTCCATGTATTTCGACATGCCAACCTTCGCCGCATTTGATATTTACTTGTTGAAGCGACCGAATGCCACTAACGATTACTCCGAAGAGCTGGTTGAGCAAGCTAAGATTATTGCCGATAACTTAACTGCCGAGCAAGCGGATGCTCTTGTGCATAATATCATTGTAGTTACTCAAGGCTTTATCAATGGGGTGATTGACGGTAGGGTAAGCGATCCAAAAAAAGTGTTTCTGGAATTCCTGTCGCATTACAAAAATATTGACCGACAACAACTTAGGGAAAACTTAAAGGCATTTCTCGATGAAGTAGTGCCTGTTGCTACTGAGGCAGGTATAAACTTATGCGTTCACCCCGACGATCCGCCATTTCCTGTTTTGGGATTGCCTCGGATTGTGAGTACACCCGAAGATATTGCTTGGATTATGAATGCCCACGACTCACTAAACAACGGTTTTGCATTCTGTGTAGGCTCACTATCGGCGAGGCCGGACAACGACTTAGAGTCAATCATAAAGGAATTTGGTCATCGAATTCATTTTGCACATCTCCGCAATACTCAGCTTCTGTCGGATGGCAGTTTCTTCGAATCTGGGCATATAAAAGGCTCGCAAAATATGGCTGAATTAGTAAAACTATTGCTAATTGAGCAGCGCAAAAGGCGCGCAGAGGGCAGAAACGACTACAGGTTGCCATTCAGACCCGACCATGGAATAAAGATGCTCACCGACTACAACCATAAGTATAATCCTGGTTATCCGCTTATTGGTAGGCTCAAGGGGCTTGCCGAGATGGAAGGTCTTATGGCTGGGTTAGAAAATTTTTTAGACAAACAATAATATCCGTTCAGTAAACAATTTTTTGTATGATTTTATTAGGATACGACCTTGGGAGTTCATCCGTGAAAGCCAGCTTGATGGATGCATCAACTGGTAAATGGATTGCTTCTGCATTTCATCCAAAAACGGAGATGGCAATAAACTCACCCATGGCGGGCTTTGCAGAGCAGAATCCCGAAAGCTGGTTTGAGAATCTGGTTGAGGCAACAAGGGAGGTTTTGCAAACATCAGGTGTAGAGCCACATTCTATAAAAGCTATTGGAATCTCATATCAGATGCATGGTTTGGTGCTTGTGGATAAAGCACACAAGCCTTTGCGACCAGCAATAATTTGGTGCGACAGTAGGGC
>DMJL01000225.1 GCA_003451785.1 Bacteroidales bacterium | reverse complement strand
TTCAGAATGGGCACTAAGGCATACCAACCAGGGCGGCCAGCCTTGTTAAAAATCATCCATAAACCTGCTTGTGCTGACAGGAAAAACAATCCTAATAAAATAAAATAGATGCTCATAATTGAACGGTATTACAGGTTTAAAATATCTTTCATCGTAAATACTCCTTTTTTGTTGTGCACCCAATTTGCAGCCAACAAAGCCCCCTGAGCAAAAGCACTTCGATTGTGGGCTATGTGTTTAATTTCGATATCGTCGGCATTTCCACTCCAGAGCACCTCATGCGTGCCGGGCGTTTTATCAACCCGTAATGCATGAATAGAGATTTTTCCATTATCGGTACCTCCATCGCCCAATTGCCAACCATTGTACTCCGGATGCGATTCTATCAATTGGTTTGCCAAAACTATTGCGGTTCCACTCGGGGAGTCAATTTTTTGGGTGTGATGTATCTCGGTTATTGCAGGCACATAGCCCCCAAATCGGGCGGTAAGATCTGCTAATCTTTTGTTGATTTCAAAAAAAATATTTACGCCAAGGCTAAAGTTCGATGCATAAAGCAAAGTTTGCCCTCTACTATTACATTCTTCCATAATTTGCGGCAGTTGGTTGTGCCATGCTGTGGTGCCGCATACAACGGGGATACCAGCATCGAAGCATCTTAAGATGTTTTCGGGGGCGGCTGTTGGGGTCGAAAATTCAATCGCGACTTGCACTTCATTGCCCAGCTTTTTCCAATCCTGTGGGCAATCCACTATTGCTTCAATGGTATGACCTGCTTCAATGGCTTGCTTCTCAATCTCCCTGCCCATTTTTCCGTAGCCGATAATGGCAATTTTTAGCCGTGGGGTCATGTTAAAATCTGAATGTTAGTTTTATGCCAGGAGCTTGTCTAAGCCCGGCAATGGGTATATCGAGTTGAGAAACTGATGGAGCCACGCGCATGGATAAGTCTTCTCCTACATCAAAATCCATAAGGTGAGCCTGCACGCTTGCATCCAAAATATTCAACAAATATAATGCAACTCCGGCTATGTAGCTCAATTCTAAATTTCTCCTGTAAAATTCCATTACCCTCCTAAGTGCGGCATCGCTATATGCTGGATATTGGTCAATAGTGTTGGGGTTTCCGTCCACTTTGGCTATATAAGCAGCACGCCAATCGTTGTATAGGTTTTGGTTGAAGTTTACCGCAAAAACAACTCCCCCAAAACCAGCATAAATAATAGGAATTTTCCAAAATGCTCTATTGTAAGCTTGTCCGAGTCCGGGCAATGCTGCCGAAAGCATCGCAGCTCTTCCGGGAATTGATACACGGGGTGTTTCTTCAGGTTCTTGCACCACCATTGGTTCCTGCCCAAAGCCATGAAACCCGGCAAGAAGTATGAAAAATACCCCTGCCAGAATTTTAGCGAACTCGCTATTTGCCCGGCAAAAAATAATCGGGTGCGCTTTTGATTTTTCTTGGTTCAGTTGTATCAAAAGAGATGTTTCGGGTTATGTTGGATTTACAAGCTGCAAAATGCGGTCAAAGTCCTCTTCCGAAGAATAATTTATAATAATAGAACCCATCCCATCTTTCTTTGCCTTTATTTGCACCCGTGTGCCATAGAAATTACTCAACAATTTGCGAGCCGAAAAGTGCTTTTCGTTTATAGGCGCGTTAGTTTTTTTCGATTCCGCATCGTCAGGGTTAGCATCATCCATTTTCTTTGCATCGGATAAGGCTTTTACAATTTCTTCCACATCGCGTACTGTGAGGTTTTGTGCAAGAATATCGTTGTAAATCTCAATTTGGGTCTGTACTTCTTCGATAGAAATTAGGGCACGGGCATGACCCACGCTTATAAGCTCCTGCCTTAAGCCGACTTGTATTTCACCTGGTAGAGAAAGCAGTCGCAGATAGTTAGCAATAGAAGATCTGCTTTTGCCCAATCTCTCGCTAAGCATCTCTTGGGTAAGGTCGTATCCCAAAATCAATTGTTTGTATGCTAAAGCTATCTCAATGGGATTGAGGTTTTCTCTCTGAATGTTTTCAACAATAGCCATTTCGAGCATGGCATTGTCGTTGGCCGTGATAATGTATGCCGGTATTTCGGTGAGGCCTGCCAATCTCGATGCCTTACAACGCCGTTCGCCCGAAACGAGCTGAAACCTACCATCTTCGCCTTTGCGAACGGTTACAGGTTGTATCACACCCTGCTCTTTTATAGATGCAGCAAGTTCTAATAGTGCATCTTCATCAAAATCGGTTCGAGGCTGATAAGGGTTGCTGTCTATAAGGTCGAGCGATACTTTTGCTATTGTGCCTGCTGCAAGCAGGTCGCGCTCCACATCGTAGCCGGATTGAATGTCTAAATCAGCATGTTCGAGCAATGCGCTCAGACCCTTGCCTAAAGCTCTTTTTTTTGCGTTCATAGTTTAATTAAACTAAAATATTCCTTTCGGAAGGGGAGATTTTTGTTAATTCATTTTTTTGGAGAATTTCTCTGGCTAAACTCAGATAGTTGATGGCACCGCGACTCTGCACATCGTGCATAATGATGGTTTCGCCAAAACTGGGTGCTTCTCCTAATTTGGTATTTCTCTGGATGATGGACTCAAAAACCAAATCCTGAAAATGTGTCCTTACTTCTTCAACTACCTGATTGGACAGCCGTAGGCGGTTGTCGTACATGGTGAGTAAGATGCCTTCAATCTCCAAAGCAGGATTTAGGCGAGTCTGCACTATTCTTATGGTATTGAGCAATTTGCCCAAACCTTCTAAGGCAAAATATTCGCATTGCACCGGTACCAACACCGAGTTGGCGGCAGTTAGAGCATTTACGGTAATCAAACCCAACGACGGAGAGCAATCTATGATAACAAATGCGTAATCATCCTTCACTTTTTCGAGGGCACCACGCATCATCAATTCGCGGTTGGGCATATTTATCATCTCTATCTCTGCACCTACCAAATCAATATGCGCAGGCATCAAATCGAGATTGGGGGTTGATGTGTTGAGTATGATGTTTTTGGGATCCACTCCATCAATGATGCATTCATAAATGCTGGTTTTCACTAACTTGTGGTTTATTCCCACCCCCGAAGTTGCATTAGCCTGTGGGTCGGCATCAATCAACAAGGTTTTATGCTCCAATACAGCAAGACTTGCAGCAAGATTTATTGCCGTAGTGGTTTTTCCTACTCCACCTTTTTGATTAGCTATTGCTATGATTTTACCCATTCGATGTTTTTATTAAAAAATTGAGTTTAAACTTCGAAACTAAATTGTTGAAAATATGAATTATGCATTAACCAAAAGCCGCAAAATTACGAGGTGAAAACTGTAGAGTACTTACCGTGCTTTCTAATTTTTTATTTTTTCCTTCCCGATATGCGTGCAAAAATTGCGTTGCAAATTTACAATTTTTGATTGCCGTAGGGGCAATTTGTGAAAATTTAAAATACTCTTCATATTGCAACAGTTGAATATCTATGGTAAGCCCTTAAAATGCTTTAGGGTTGCAACCTATTGCTTCTGAATTATTTTTACCCGATTCTCGGTTTTTAAATCAATGGAAGTAAGGGGAAACGCATAATAATTACCCACAGCATTGTACTAGCACAATGAAACGAACATGTTTGCGAATAAACACAAACACCAATGAAAATAGCAAACATGGAGTTTCATCCGCCCTTAAACCTAAAAATTATCTACGGATGAAATAAAGCAAGCAATTTCACTACCACAAAGGTGCATTTTGCAATCTGTGTGTATAAAATTGCCGATTATTATGCAAAAAGGTAGTTGTTATGATTCAGCAGGATGGTCGTTTGGCGACCTTGGGTTATGCTCATCTGCGAATTCTATAATATCCTGCAATGCGTTTCGAAATTTTTCCAAATCCTCCTGAAAAACAAAAATCTTGTGCTTTTCGTAGGAGAATTGATTGCTTTGTGGATCGAAACTTTTCTTACTTTCAGTAACAATCAGGTAATACTCGCCCTTCCTGGTTGCTTTCACATCAAAAAAATAAGTCCTTTTTCCTGCCTTTACTACCCTCGAGAAAACATCCTCACGGGCTTTGGGGTTGTCGAAGTTCTCCATTGTTGGTATCTATTTGGTACAAAAATAGCATTTTTATGCGATTCTTTGCTGCCCATGAATTTTCAAAAACAGGACGCTCTTGCAATTTCGTATTCATTTTTGATGCAAAGGGAATCAGGGTGCTAACTTTTTGATTCGAAACGCAATGCAGTGCAAGTCTGATTACCAAATCAAAAATTACTATTTGTTGCGGGTTTTTAGGTAACTTTGCACCGCTAAATCGGAGCAGGCACATGTGGCTGCTCCGGTATTTAAGTTCTGTATTAATATGGGAAAAATATGCTAAATAGAAGGCATTTGCGTGTGAAAGTCTTACAGGCTTTGTATGCTTTTTTTCAATCGGGCAACTCCGACCTATCAGCAGGCGAGAAGGAATTGTTCTTTGGGATAGATAAAACCTACGATTTGTATCTTTATCAATTGTCGTTGCTTGGCGAATTGCAGCATCAAGAGCAGCGTATTGTTGAAGAAAACCGCAATAAGCATTTGCCCGTTGCAAGCGATTTGAATCCTTCCCTGCATTTTGCTCAAAACAGATTGTTGCAGATGGTGGCAGAGCACAAGCAGCTGAAAGAACTATGCAAGAGAAACAAAATCTATTGGAATGAGCATCAGGATTTGGTTAAAAAACTGTTGCTTCACATTAAGCAGCAACATTATTACATCGAATATCAACAGCTTCCACAGACCGATTTTGAAATTGACCGCGATTTTGTGGTGAAGATGATAAAAAAAGACTTGCTCAATTTCGAATTGCTGCATGCTTTTTATGAGGAAAAATCCATCTATTGGCTCAACGATTGGGAGTTGGTTGGTATTATGCTGATGAAGAGCATCAAAACCGTTGCCAATGAGCCACAAACGCCCTTTGCTCTGCTGGAGTTGTTTAAGGAAGAAACCGACAAGGCATTCGCAAGAGATTTATTTCTCAGAACCATTTTGAAAAGTGGAGAATGGGACGAAATCATAGGTGCAAATACCAAAAATTGGGATTTGGAGCGTATCGCACTCATGGATGTCATTATTATGAAAATGGCACTTACCGAGATTATGGGTTTCCAACAGATACCTGTGAAGGTTAGCCTTAATGAATACATTGAGCTTTCAAAAATGTATAGCACTCCAAAAAGTCAGGTTTTTGTAAATGGGGTGCTAAACAAAATGGTGGAGGAGCTTGACGCATCAAGCAAAATCCATAAGTTTGCAAAATGATAGGAAATGGGATTATACAGTCGTAGTGAACTTCTGTTTTGGAAAATGTTCCAAGTTGATTATTAACATATTGTGCCATTTTATCGAACAAGGAATATTATGAGTTTGTTTACATACATTTCATCCAAGTTGGGTAGCTGGGTTTTAATATCCCTCATGGTGCTTGCTGTTTCGTGCCAAGGGGGTACAAATCAACCATTAGCCCACGAAAATATTGCCGAGCAGGCGGCAACCGAAGGAATGCCCGAAATAACCTTCGAAAAGAGCCAACACGATTTTGGGAAAATCACTTCGGGCGAAGTGGTAGCATATTCATTTTCGTTTACCAACACGGGAAATGCTCCATTGTTAATTTTGGATACCCATAGCGGTTGCGTTTGCACTGTTGGCGAGTACCCAAACCAGCCAATAGCTCCGGGTGGCAAAGGCACGATAGAGGTAATATACAATTCAGCTGGTCGTTCAGGATTACAAATACAAATCATTCGAGTCATCACCAATACTGCACAACAAGAAACTATTCTACAAGTTGCGGCTGAGGTGCTCAATAATTAAATTTCATAAACACTAACATTTTTTTAACATGAATCTTTTGAGTTCGATTATTCTTATGGCACCTCCCACCGGAGAGCCTGGCGGTTTTGAGCAGTTTCTTCCGCTAATTCTTATAATTGTTGTGTTTTACTTCTTTTTCATAAGACCACAAATGAAGAAGCAAAAGGACACAAACAAGTTTAGGGAAAACCTCAAGAAAGGCGACAAAATCATTACCATTGGCGGTATTCATGGCAAAATCTTGGAAATTCAAGAAAGAACCCTAGTTATAGAAGTTGAAGGTCAAAACAAGCTGAAAATAGAGAAAACTGCCGTTGCACAAAACCAAGTTGCTGAAAATCTGAGCGAAACAAAGTAATCTTGCACCACGAAAGATTGTTGGGAGTAATTGTAAGAAGACACTAAAAACGAATAATGCAATCAATTAACAAAGTAATAAAATGAACAAGAAAATCATCTCAGGACTAGTTTTTGCTTGCGTGATAATGTTTCAAGTCAATTTATTCGCACAAGACAAGAATGAAGCAAAAACACTTTTCAGAAGTGGAAACCCGATAAACACCAAAGACTTAGGTTTCTTTGTTGCACCAAGCTATGGCTTAACTCAAATGGACGGCAGTACAGCATCTCTATTCAGTTTACGTGGCGGTATGAATCTAAAAGACAAGTTTTCATTTGGAGCATATTTTAACACATCATTAAACCAAATTAGACCTCAAAGCGAAACTATTCAGAATATTTATATGGACTATTGGACAGTGGGTGGCTTTATTGAATACACTTTGTTTTCAAAAAGGGTTGCTCACTTGACATTCCCTCTTTATGTTGGTTACGGAGAAGTTGAAATGGACAATGAAAACGGAGCTGTAGGACTTGGAGAAGCGAACTTCTTTCAAATTGAACCATCAGCATTATTGGAAGTCAATTTACACAAATACATGCGATTTAATTTGGGTGTCGGTTATCGTTTAGTTGGTCAGATGAATTATAGGAACTTTAAACAATCTGACATTTCGGGACTAACAGGTTATGTAGGACTGAAATTGGGACTGTTTAGATAATGAACTACTACTGCCAACACGGGTTTTGCGTCAGGCGGGGTGACACTTCGGCATGCTCAGTGCATCGCGTGCAAACTTGGAGTTTTGTGCTTCTATTGCAGTGTTGTGTTGGGTGACAGTTTTGTGCTCCGAAACCTGCCCGAACGCAAAGTCCGAACCCGTTGGGAGTACCTTGACCAGATGGTCAATACCCTGACAATCTTTTTTTTAGATGCGTCATGACAGAACAATCCCACTTTTTTAAGAACATTTTCAGTGCGTTTTACCAGCCCAACGGGAAGCAAAATCTGGTGATTTTCCTGTTGTGTTTGTTCTGTAGTGCATCTTTTTGGCTTTTTATCAAACTAAGTCGCGATGCCCAGGCATCTTTTGTGCAGCCAATAAGCATCGTAAATGTTTCGGAAGAGAATGTTCTTTCCAGCGTTAGTCACACTGCTGTTCGTGTTACTGTGCAAGCACCCGGCATAAGATTGCTGTTGGGGCAGTTTTTTCATTCTGGCGATACCTTACATTTCGATGCCAACCAAATGCAATCCATTCAAAAAGGGGGTGAGTTATGGCACTACCTATCGAGTACCCAGATTAGAAGTAGTTTGGCTAGGCTGCCGTTGGTAGAAGGAGCAATTGTTGGTGTTGCACCCGATACAATATTCGCGCAATTTGCTTTCGCATCCATTAAGAAAGTACCCGTGAGGTTTACTGGTACACTTTCTTTTGCCCAGTCAATGGGGCAGATAGATGCAATTACGCTGATACCCGATAGTGTAACGGTGAGAGGACCAAGGCAGATTGTTGACACACTAAGGGCAGTTTATACAGTGCCCTACAATTTGAATCAATTGAACCAAACCGTTGAGCAAAATATCCATCTTCAAAATCCTGCATTTGCAGCAGGGGTGTCGCTTAGCCTTGGGCAAGTGGCTGCTACCATTCCTGTTGGTGAACTAAGAGAGACAACATTAGATTTGCCAATTTCCATACAAAGAAAACTGCCAGAACAAAGGATTAGTCCTAATATTCTTCTATTCCCATCGAGAGTATCGGTGCAGGTGCGCATTCCGATAAAGATGATGCAAGATGTAGATTTACAACTTGTGGAGGTCTTTGTTGAATGCCCGTTTGAAGTTCCACCCGATGGCAATCGCCTGAAATTGAATGTAACATCGCATTCCCCTTTTGTTACCATAATTAGGGTAGATCCCCCAATGGTGGAGTTTGTAATCTCTAATTGAGTCCATTGCTATGCTCAAAATTGGTCTTACAGGCAATATAGGAAGTGGCAAAACCACCATTGCCCGAATATTTGAAATTATTGGGGTTCAAGTGTTCTATGCCGATACCTGTGCCCGCAATGTGCTTAATTCTACAGAATTAACACCAGAGCTATTGTTGAATTTTGGAGAAACAATAATCGGAGCAGATGGTCTTGTAGATCGAAAAGTGCTTGCTTCCATAGTTTTCAACGATGAGCAAAAACTTGTAACTCTCAATACCATGGTGCATCCCAAGGTGCGAAGCAAATTCCACGAGTGGATACATCAAAAATCGCATCAGGATTATGTAGTTTTGGAAGCTGCCATACTTTTCGAAACCGGATATGCAAGCCAATTTGATAAAATCATTGCAGTGGTTGCGCCTATGGAACAGCGCATGAGCAGGGTGGTAGAAAGAGACCATGCCCAGCCTGATGAAGTGTTAAAGCGAATGCAGCATCAGATGCCCGAAGAAACCATTATGGAGCTTGCCGATTTTGTAATTCAAAACAATAACCATCAACTTGTGATGCCCCAGGTGTTGGAGATTGATAAAATTTTAAGAGATTTGTCTCATTGTAAATAAAGCTGTTACTTCCAACTAACCCCAAGCACCTTGCGTACACAAAAACAGATATTCCCCATTCTGATTGTTGCATTTGAATTGCTGCTTTTGCCATCATTGCTAATAGCGCAGCAAAGCGGGCGGGTTTACGAATTTTTGGGACTACCGTTCTCGGCTCGCATCACTGCCTTGGGAGGATATGCTGTGCCCACTGGCGATGCCGACTTAGAAACGGCTTTGGTCTTCCCGTCGTTGCTGCGTCCGGAGGTGAGCAATATGCTTTCTTTGAATTTTGCCGATTACTTTTCCGATATCAATTTTGGCACCCTGGCATATGCCCGTAGCTTTGAGCGATTGGGCACTTTTAGTGCTTCCATGCATTTCATTGACTATGGAACCTTTACCGAAACCGACGAAGTAGGGCAAATCTTCGGGAATTTTACTGCAAGCGAATACAGCATGATGATAGGGTGGGGGAGACCCCTTAGTGAGTACATTTCGATAGGTAGCAATATAAAGCTTATTTATTCTCAACTTTTCGAATATTATTCGGCAGGAGTAGCTGTAGATGTCTCGCTCACATATTATAACCCCAACACAAGGTTTGCTGCCGGGCTTGTGGCTAGAAATGCCGGAAGGCAATTGATTCACTTTCGTGAAAATAATCGGGAGGCGTTGCCATTTGATTTGGTATTGGGTATATCGCAGCGACTTGCAAGAGCACCCCTTCGATTTTCTGTGGTAGCCCACAACCTGCATAATTTCGGACTTAACTACGATGCTCCCGGCGAAACGAATAACCAAAACATCTTGGCTGCACCATCTGAACTCACACCCGGACAAAGAGTTAGCGAATTTGCCGATAAGGTGCTTAGGCATATTGTGATAGGTGCCGAGTTTTTGCCATCGCCCAATTTCTCATTGCATTTTGGGTACAACTACCGTAGGCGACAAGAGTTGCAAGTGGAAAGTCGCATTTCTACCGTAGGATTCTCATGGGGATTCGGCGTTAGGATATCGCGTTTTAGATTCAGCTACGGACGGGCTACCTATCATCTTGCCGGTGCGCCCAATCATATCACTATCTCCACCCGAATGGACGAATTGTTTGGAACTCGCTCACCAGCTACCAGAAACCTCCGCCACGATGAGAATTGAGATTGACCCACAAAGTGGTTTCTGCTTTGGCGTGCAAAAGGCTACCAAGGCAGCCGAAAAGGCTTTGGAGCAGAATAAACCTGTCTATTGTTTGGGCGAAATGGTACATAATCCCACGGAGGTTGCAAGGCTCGAGCAAATTGGTTTGCAAACCATATCAATAGAAAATCTTGAAGCACTCACCAAACAAACTGTATTAATTCGGGCACATGGTGAGCCTCCCGAAACCTACAATGCCATTAAGAAACACAAAATAAACCTCATTGATGCTACCTGCCCGGTGGTGAAAGCACTGCAACAGAAAATCCTTAAAACTAGCCAAACGCTGCCCAACCATCAGATAGTGATTTTTGGAAAAAACAACCATCCCGAAGTGGTGGGTCTAAATGGCACTATCGCTTACCAAGGAATCGTAGTGAGCGATGCAAACAAAGACTTAGACAAAATAAATTTCTTGCTTCCCATTGCCCTTTTTAGCCAAACTACACAAAGCGAGACTGCTTTTCAGCAATTGGCAACTGAAATCAAAAGTCGGATAATCGCTAAAGGTGGGAACCCGGCAACAAACCTCACCATAATCAACTCAATTTGCAAGCAAGTTTCCGGTAGAAAACCTGCACTTATCCATTTTGCAAAAAGCATGGATGTAGTGGTATTTGTGAGCGGTGCAAATAGCTCCAACGGGCAATACCTCTACAGTATCTGCCATCAAACAAACCCCCGATCCTATATGGTGCAAAATACAGAACAAATAGAAAGACATTGGTTTCACAACGCCCTAAGCATAGGCATCTCTGGAGCTACATCCACACCCCATTGGCAACTGCAAACTGTGAAAACGGCTATTGAGAAGATATTGGAATAGATTTAGGCAGATTTTACCAACTGATGGATTTCGATGGCTTTGTATATAGGCAGATACGCATTAGCAAAGCCAATACATTGTAAAGACCTAGCCATATTAGGATATTGATATTGTGATAATTCGGGTATTGTGGACAGTAGGGACAGGTCAAGACCTGTCCCTACAACATATTGATATGTCGCGACATGTCCCTACCTGGCAGAAACATCATCATTTCTGCCTATTTCTTTCTCGCAATAGAAAGCCCGTCTCTAAATGGCAGGATAAAATGGTGGATGCCAGCGTGGTTTTTCACAAATTCGTTGTAGCGGATAATGCCGCGGGTTTCGGTATCATTATCCATTGGCTCAGCAAGCACCTTGCCACTCCACAATACATTGTCTGCAATGATGATTCCACCCGGAGGCATTGCATCGAACACCAATTCAAAATATTCCACATAGTGTTGCTTGTCGGCATCTATAAAAACCAAGTCGAATGTGTCGGTCAGGGTTGGGATTACTTCCAACGCATTTCCAATGTGCATCACGATCTTATGGTTTAGATCGGCTTCTGCAAAGAATCTTTTTGCAAATTCTTCAAGCTCCGGATTGCATTCGATGGTGTGCAAAAGACCATCGGCCTGCAGCCCTTGTGCGAGGCAAATTGCCGAATATCCGGTATAGGTACCTATTTCTAAAATTCTTCGTGGAGCTTGGGTGTGGCTTACAAATTGCAGCAATTGTCCTTGAATATGGCCCGAAAGCATTCGCGGATTTAGCACCTTTGCATAGGTCTCGCGGCTCAATCGTTGCAACACAGGCAACTCTGGCGCACTCATTTGCATTGCATAGTCTTCCAAAGGATTGGTAGCACCTATCATCGCGGCATGAAAATTAATTGGGAAAACTTCTCCGTATCAAGCACCTCGTTAGCAACATCCAATATATCGGCTGACGAAACCTTTTCAATCCGTTGGTGAATCTCATTTAAGCTGTCAACATTATTAAACATCATGAGGCTTTTGCCCATCGAGAGCATTTCAGAAAGGTTCGACTCAAGGCTTATGGAAATTTGGCCAAGCAGTTGGTCTTTGGCTCGCCTAAGTTGCAGGCTTCCCAATTTCTCAGTCCTTGTGCGCATAAGTTCTTTGTTTACAAGAGACAGAGTTTTTTCAACACCACTGCCACTCGTTCCAAAATAAATGCTGAAAATTCCCGAATCGGTGAAGGGTTGGTAATTGCTCTCGATATGATAACAGAAGCCATGTTTTTCTCGCACTGCCATATTGAGCCTCGAATTGAGACCCGGGCCTCCCAATAGATTGGTTAGTAAGGTAAGGGCAGTTTTTTTGGAATGATTAGCTGCGTATGCCAAACCTCCCATCACACAATGGGCCTGATGGTTGCGTCGTTTTATGGTTTTGATGGATGGCGTGTAGTGGGCAAAGGGTATCCTTTCAACTCCTTTTCCTTCCGACACAAACGCCCCAAAATGTTTCTCTGCCAATGCAAAAACCTTTGTGTGGGGTAGCTTACTTACCGAACTTATTACCATTTCCTGAGGCAGGTAAGTGCGTTTTATGAATGCATCAACATGTTTTTTTTCAAACTTTTTGATGGTAGAAGGTTTGCCTAAGATATTTCTGCCCAAAGCGTGTCCCGGAAAGACCATTTCGTCGAAATCATCGAAAATCTGCTCCGCAGGATTGTCTTTGTAGGAGTTTATCTCATCTATGATTACTTCTTTTTCTTTCTGAATCTCCTTCTCGGGGAAAGTACTGTTGCAGAGAATATCTGCCACCAATTCGAACCATCTGTCGTAATGCATTGGGAGAAACGACGCATGGATGCAAGTGTCTTCCTTAGTGGTATAGGCATTCATATCACCTCCCACATTTTCCATTCTACTAAGTATATGGTGGGTTTTGCGCTTGTGTGTGCCTTTGAAAATGATATGTTCAATAAAATGGGCTAAGCCTTGCTCCGAAGGGTCTTCATCGCGCGAACCTACATTGATCGCCAAACCACAGTGCGCCACCTCGGATGCCGATTGCTTGTGGATAAGCCTTATGCCATTCGGTAGTCTATGTAGTTGATACATTATCGCTTTTTCGATGGATATTTCATAGGATACCCGGCAGATACCAACCCCTTAGATATGCTAAGCAACTTGTTGCGCATTAGGGTGCGCTTCAATGGCGACATATGGTCGGTGAGTATGATGCCCTCGATATGGTCGTATTCATGTTGTATGATTCGGGCTGCAATGCCACTGTATTCCTCTTCCTTTGTTTGGAATTGCTCATCGCAATAGCGAATGCGTAAATTGGGTTTCCGAGAAATATCCTCGCGCAAATCGGG
>DMJL01000151.1:6879-9241 GCA_003451785.1 Bacteroidales bacterium | reverse complement strand
CTTTCGCTTACAAACCTATGAAGGTCAACCTGCTGTAGCCCATCTGCTTCCGATAGATGTTTCGAAATGGAATGAATTACCACCCAGCTGCCATCAGCATTCCTACTAAGAATGCCAATGTGAGAAACGGATAGCCAAGGATCCAAATAATTATCAATAGCTTGGCTAAGCGATCCAGTACCTTTGCGCAAAATTATATCGCCCGGCTGCAACAATGCCAACTCATCTTTCTTAAGCCGATAAACTTGCTGCTCATTTTTCTCTAAACACGATAAAGCAAATACCATAGCGAATATCAGAAGTTTATGGGCTTTTATTTTCTTGGTAATAAAAAACATTTGCAGGTTGTGGTTGTTAAAATGGCATTAATTTTAACGGATCGGAGCGTAAAAGTATAAATTGTTTACAGTAATCATTGATGCAGCAGGGAGGTTTAAGTCAGTTTTCATTTTTTGATTGGGTACAAGTTGTAAAATCTCTGTCATTCCATCAACTGCCCGGTTTGCAGTCTCAATTGAAGATGGCACCCGCCATTAGGGAAGCAGAGATTCGGACTATGGGTTTGCATAAGAATCCTAAAATTGGCAGTGTGCTGATATTGATTTTCCCCGATAGTAAAGGGATTGCCCATATTGCTCTGATACAGCGCCCCAAAACCGGAGGCATTCACAGCGGACAGATTTCGTTTCCGGGAGGTAGAGTAGAAAACAGCGATGCAGATTATTGTAGTGCCGCCCTAAGGGAAACCCATGAAGAAATAGGCATTGCACCACAAAATGTGGAAGTGATAGGTCATATGACAGACCTTTACATACCACCCAGCAATTTTTTAGTTAAATCCTTTTTGGGGATTTCCTATACTACGCCAGAATTTGTGCCGCATCCATCAGAAGTTGACCAATGTCTTATGGTGCCATTAAACAAATTTTTTGATAGAAATAATATCTCAACTACTTACATAGCCCTTCCTGGAGGATACACGCTTTCTACACCGTGTTACGCAATTGACAATCTTACCATTTGGGGTGCTACCGCAATGATTATCAGCGAATTTGTTGATTTAGCATCTCAGAATATCATGCACTGCCATGCATTGCATTCAGCCATGCAACGATAGACCGTTGGTGCAAAAATGCGTACTTTCGCATAAATATTCAAAAATACAAATTAAAGCAGGTTTGTAACTATAGACGCTTAAATTGGGTGATTCCAAATTTTTACAAATTTCAAATGAAGCTCAACTTAACCAAGCCTTTGGCTTTTTTCGACCTTGAAACTACCGGTACAAACATTGTAAACGACCGTATTGTGGAGATTTCCATATTGAAGGTTATGCCCGATGGCAGCATGGAAAATTTCACCCGTAGAATAAATCCCGGAATCCCGATTCCGCCCGCTGTTACTGCCATACACGGCATAAGCGATGCAGATGTGGCCGATCAGCCCAATTTTACACAATTAGCCCAAGCCATCAACCGATTTCTCACCAACTGCGACCTTGCAGGCTACAATAGCAACAAGTTTGATGTGCCTATGCTCATCGAAGAATTTCTTAGATGTGGGATAGATTTCGACATCAAAAAAAGAAGATTGATAGATGTGCAAAATATCTTTCACAAAATGGAGCCGCGAACCTTGAGGGCAGCCTACAAATTCTATTGCAACAAAGAACATACTGGCGCACACCAAGCCGAAGCCGATACGCTGGCAACCTACGAGATTCTCATGGCGCAATTAGACAGATACCAAGGAGTAGAATATACCGACCAATCAGGGCAGGTTTCAAAACCCATTGAGAATGACATGGATGCCCTCTACAAGTTTTCGTTCAACAATCAACATGCCGACCTGTCGGGGCATATCGGTATCAATAAGCAGGGCAAGGAGATTTTTAATTTCGGAAAACATAAAGGAAAACTTGTAGAAGAAGTACTTCTCAAAGAAAGCCAATACTACGATTGGATGATGAACGCAGATTTTCCATTGTCAACCAAAAATGTTCTGAAAGCGATTTACCTCAGAGTAAAAAGTCAAGGACAATTTTTGTTTAAAGGGTAAATGCAGGTTTTAAAGGATAATTTGCAATGCGCCTGTGTGCTCAATCAGATGTCTACCTGATAATTGCCTCATAAACTTCTAAGTTCTAAAATGCCCTATAAAGCGTTGCATGATAGTTACTTACATATTAACCTGCACGAGAACAGAACGACCTTTTCCATGTAATCTTTTTTTAAAAAATTGCCCCAATGAAACGAACATGTTTGCGAATAAACACAAACACCATTGAAAATAGTAAACATGGAGTTCCATCCGCCCTTAAACCTTAAAATTATTTACGGATGAAAATTATTTGCATCGGTAT
>DMJL01000151.1:0-6470 GCA_003451785.1 Bacteroidales bacterium | reverse complement strand
TTTTTCATGAAACCCGAAACGGCACTCATCAAACCTGGTATGCCGTTCTTCTATCCCGATTTTTCCAAAGAAATCCATTACGAAGCTGAGTTGGTGTTGCGTATTTCCAAGGTTGGCAAACATATTCAGGAGAAGTTTGCGCATACTTATTACCAAGAAATAGGTATTGGAATTGATTTCACAGCTCGCGATTTGCAGGGTGTATGCAGGCAAAAAGGCTTACCGTGGGAGATGGCAAAGGCTTTCGATGGGTCGGGGCCTGTGAGTAAATTTTTGCAGATTTCAGATCTTAAAAATCCTGAAAATATAAGCTTTGGTCTAAAGAAAAACGGAGAAGTTGTGCAGCAGGGAGCTTCTAATGATTTGATTTTTGGTTTTAACAAAATAATATCCTACCTGTCAACTTTTGTAACGCTAAAAATAGGCGATTTTATCTTTACAGGTACTCCGGCAGGTGTTGGGCCGGTGGTGATTGGCGACATACTCGAGGCATTTATCGAAGATAAGAAAATGCTTACGGTAAAGATTAAGTAGCCGTTAATTCACTTTGTAGCAAACTATAGAAGAGTCAAGAAATTATCCACAAAACCCCTAATACGAAGCTGCATTGCTGCTACGCATCAGGGGTTTTCATGGCTACAGCAACGGTTAGTAAATCGTTGCGGCTTTACTTTGTTTTATCCAACCCTGCCTTCGCAATGCTGGTTTATCATGCCGGATTTCGACATCTCAAATCCATTGGCAATTTCTCCCACTGTAACCATTGTAATGCAATGGCGCTTTGCTATCTCTGCACAAACATTCAAACAAGCATTGCAGCCCTTGCACCTATCCACTGCTACAAAAGCATGATTTTTTATGTCGTTGTATAACAGGGTGTTGGGTTCTGGGCAATAGAGTGTGCAAAGGCGGCATTTGGTTTGCGAGCATTTTTCGCTGTCAACTTGTGCTACTTTATACATTTTTGGTTCATTTAGATTTTTTTAAAACATTTAGAAACCCTTACAAGAACGACCATTGCAAATTAGTGGCGTAATCATAAGCAGCCTTTATAACAGCCATGTTTTTTCCCACAAGCTCGGACTTTTGCCCAAACTTTTTTTCCATGGCTTTGTCAAGCGAAGCCGTGCCGCCCGAAGCTACAAGGCCTTTGCCCAAGAATCGTTCTTTCACTGCAAGTTCTAAAGAATCCAATCCGGGCATTCCCAAAATACTGCTTAGTGCACCGAGCATTGCCATGTTGGTTGCAACCTCCGTACCGGCACTTTCCAAGGCTATTTGCGTTGCAGGAAGAAAATATACCTTTGCATTCTTTTCTTTCAATTCGCGTTGCTCATCGGCACCAAAGATTATGGGCTTGGCTGCGTTGATAAGTATTACCGAATTGTCTTTGAGACCGGAGTAGAAAGGCATGGTGTACGATTTTCCATGGGTAATTACCTGGGCATGGAAAATTACAATCACATTGGGATAAATAATCTCGCCTATTTC
This sequence comes from Bacteroidales bacterium, assembly GCA_003451785.1. GTDB lineage: Bacteria > Bacteroidota > Bacteroidia > Bacteroidales > UBA7960 > UBA7960. The sequence goes on along the minus strand of DMJL01000151.1, from coordinate 4,979 downwards.
ATACAATTTGCCGTCGGCAATGCGCACATAGCTTTCTACGGGTGCCATGCGTTTCTCAGATCCAAAAAACGGAACGATTGTGCTTTCGCTTCCACTAAGAATTACGCCATTGCTAAGCACATGAGAAGCTGTTACCACGCCCTGGCCACCAACGCCAGCCATCCTAATATTAAAACGCTTCATAAATATTTGTTTATCAATTTTGCTATTCAATACTTATTTGATGTTGTGCACTTTTTCTAAATACTCTCTGGCAGCATCGCTCATTTCTTCTACAAAAGAATAGCGCTCTTGCTCTACTCTCCTTGCATCATCCATCACCTTTTCGGGTGGGATAGTGTATTCAATGTTGCACGAAGTATATGCTTGCACATAGGTAGGTCCTATTTCGCGGGCTACCAAAATGGCCTTGCGAATGGTGTTTACAATCCGGGCAGGGTTGGTTATGGTAAGGCGTGCTATGTAGGCAACTCCCGAAGCACGAGCTAAGCTAAGCATATCAATTTTCTCAAACTGCTTGCCTACGGGCGCCATCTTCACAACTTCTCCTTTACGGGTCATGCCGCTCTCTTGGCCACCAGTGTTGCCATAAACCTCGTTGTCGAGCATTATTGTAGCAAACTTCTCCTTCCGAAACCAAGAGTGCATCACTTGCGAGAAGCCAATGTCGGCCAATCCGCCATCTCCGGCCATCACGATTACATCTTTGTGCTGCTCCGGAAACCTTAGAGCCAATCCGCGTTTGATACCAGTGGCAACTCCATTGGTGTCGCAGTAGTTGCCATATACAAATGGGATTGCTGCCTGCGACAGCGACAATCGGCCACAGCCGGCCGTGCCTACTATTACCGAATGTTCGGGTGTAGGTATGGCTATTAGCGTCATTCGGATAAAATACGCCATTGCACAGCCTTCGCACATTGGGTGTTCTTCCAAAAGTTCCTTCACTGAGCCTACCTGAGAAAGCTTCATCTCTTTGCCAAAAGGACCCTTGTTTATCAAATCTAAGTATTCCTTAGGCATATAAGGCATGAAAACCGGTGAACAATTGATTGTTTTTAGTGACATAATATTTTTCCTTTCAAAATGTCTTACAAAATTTACTTACCTGCAATTGCCTGTTTTGTCGAAAAGCCATTGCAAAATCAACTCTGTGGGCATGGTGATACCGCCAAAAACCCTTGGCCCGGGTGCAATTTCTGCATCCGAATGGTTGTATAAGGTAGCCCTTAGCTCACGATTGAGCCATCCGGCGCAGTTAAACTCCGGTACAATAATGCGCTTGGCACTTTTGCAGGCCTCTCTTAGCTCTTCAACAGGGAATGGTCTTAGGGACTTTACTTTTATTAGACCAATTCTGTGCCCCATTTCTTCGGCTTGTCTAACTGCTTCGCGCGATTGCGAAACAGCACTACCCGATGCCACGATAACGGTTTCTGCACCAGGGTTTACAACTTCAATAAGCCCGCCTAAGTACTTGTATATCCAGCGGCGCGAGCGTTCTTGGGCGGCATGTATCTCCTGCTGCCACGATGCATGCATCTGATAGCTTATAAAGTTACTTTTTTGAATGGGAGCATCTCTGGCTATCCGTATAGGTGGGTTTTCATTATCAATCATAGGAACTGCTTCCCGATAGCAATCGCGGGGTGGTAATTTCAAATCGGATGAAGGCATCTCAACCCATCCACGGGCATGGGTAACAAAAAAGCCATCTACGGCAACCGCTACGGGTAGGGTTACTTCGCATTTTTCCGAAATCACAAAGCCTGCAAGGGTGTAGTCGAAGAAGTCTTGTTGGTTTTCTGCATGAAATACAATATTTCCGGTAGAAAGCATATAATCAAGCTCCAAGTTATCGGGTTGAATGGAGAGCGGGGCGTTGATTACGCGGCACATAATAAGGAACACTACTGGAACCCTATGTCCGGGCCAAGAAGCAATCACTTCTAAGCCCCTCATAAGACCAGGACCCGACGATGCAGTCATGCATCTTACACCTGTGCGCGAAGCACCTGAGATAGCAGAAAATGCTCCTACCTCATCTTCGGCACGATAATAATCTCTAACATATCCTTGGCCAAACAAATCGCCAACGCGTTGCATGGTTTCGCTTTGCGGGGTTATGGGATAAGCAATGGCAATATCAACATTTGCGCGCTTTATGGCTTCACTGGCAGCCTCACTACCAGTGATATAAGCCCTTTTACGGGGAGCTTCAAACAACAGATGTTCTGGAGTTACAACAGTTTGTTGGGGTTTTACTATTTCCATTTTTGTATCATCATTGTTACATTCTATACTTAGCTTACATTAATTACCGTTTTTCAATCCGGCTGCAACGGCCTTTTGTGCTACGGTTAGCTGAATGCCGGGTGTATCTGCATGGTACGGTCTCAAACCGCCGGCCTTCAATTTGCGCACAGCATTAGTTAATGCTTCCACTTTGTCGGTGCCGCAAAAGGGTAAACTTGCCATTGAGTCTTCATGACCAGCCTCGTTGCACAGTGTTATAGTATAGCAATTGGTGCCCGCCCGTATCATTTTCAAGGTGATATTGGCAAAATGGCAATGCACACCAATAAAAACACATACCTCAATTTTGTTGTGGGCAATCGTTAGGTTGGGGTGGCAAGGATTGATAACAGCCTCAGGGTCAATCTTTGGATAAATAGGCCGATAATCGGGCATAGGAATGATGCGAACTCCGGGAATTTCATTTGCAAGCTCCATTATGCAATCTGCTTTTACCGTAACGCCATCCTTCCAGGCCCAGAGCACCAAAGGTCCGGGGAAAATGGTTGGGTTGCGTCGGGTGAGCAGCTGGCGGGCCATCTCTTCAATGGTGTCCTGCTCACTCCTTATAATTCCTTCTACCAAACCTTCTCCTTCCAAAGGCAGCGTTATCCCGCAGCATGCCGCCGCCGGAGGTAGAAGACCCTCAGGACCGGGCAATACCCGATAACTTGCAACAGTCTTCCCATTCTTGTCGCCAAGTGATTGTTTTTCAGTGTTTAACATAAAAATATTGATTAAAATAAATGTAGTTTATATAAAAAAGTAGGCTAAATTGTACGGTTATAATTTGTAGGATAATGGCAATTTCAACGCCCTAAAAGTAATACTATTCGATTTCTTGTAAAGGAATTTTTAAAGAAATGTTTCTGTATATTAACGAATGATTGATTTGTTGTAATACTGGCAAATAAACAGATCGTTATCGTGAAAAAGTTCTTCTTTTAACTTTGCTAATAATATTAAGATTTACCCCAAAAGATTTTTTTGACCCTGACCTGAATTATTCATAAAAAAACGAAGAAAGGGGTATGTTTTTTTGTTATCTCATTGATTTTTACTATCTTTGAGTTGAAAATCACAACAAAAACATACCCCATGAGCAAAGGTAGAAAATTTTGCAAATCAAATCAGGAAATTCATCAAGGATCTTTTGCCCCAACAATGTTCAACTTGTCGGACTTTGGCAAAAAAAAGGTTGAGGTTTCTTTTACCAACGAGCGCATATCCAATGATGGTGGGCTTTTGCTTTTAAACGAAATCGAAAATCAAATAGGATTGATTGATAAATTGGCCAGTTGCATTGTTGATACCAGGCACCAAAGTTATATTGACCATAGTATTGAATCGATGCTTAAGCAGCGTATTATGCAGATTGCAGCTGGCTACGAGGATGCCAATGATTGCAATACAATGCGGGACGATGGTATTTTGAAGATATGCGCAGGTAAGCAACAGACATTAGCCAGTCAGCCTACCATGAGCAGATTGGAAAACTTAGCCAGTGCAAGGGATTTATATAGAATGGGCAAGGTATTGGTTGATTCTTTTGTATCTTCATACAATAAGGTTCCGAGTGTAATCATATTGGACTGCGATGACACTAGTGCCTTGGTTTACGGGCAGCAGCAACTGGCTTTGTTCAACAACTATTATGGAGACCATTGTTATATGCCATTACATATTTACGAAGGGCTTTCAGGGAAACTGGTTACAACCGTTCTTAAACCCGGTCGGCGCAGTAAAAGCTTCAATGTGTTTTCATTTACCCAAAAACTTATAGAGTATCTTCAACAACAATGGCCACAAACCCTGATTATCCTAAGAGGCGACGGGCATTTTTGCTCAAAGGAATTTATGGATTGGTCGCAACAAAAGAAGAAGGTGCGTTTTATTACAGGTATTACGAGCAACCCGGTATTGAATCGACTAGCCGCAACGACCATACAAAGTGCTGAACGGCAATATAAGCAATATGGCAACCCGGTGAAGATGTACCACAGTTTTGAATACAAAGCTGCATCATGGGATTATAGGCAACGAGTTATTGCCAAGGTAGAGGTAAGCCAGATGGGTACCAATGTTCGGTATATTGTCAGCAATATTCGCAATGTCAGAACAAAGGCCTTGTATGAAAATGGTTATTGTGCAAGAGGTGCTGCCGAGTTAAGAATAAAAGACCATAAAACCTACCTGCGCTCTGACAGGATGTCGTGCAACAGTTTTTTGGCCAACCAGTTCAGGTTGTTTCTGCACTCTGCCGCCTATGTTTTGATTCATACACTTCAAAATGAAGTCCTTAAAGGAACAGAGTTTTGCAAATCTACAATGAAAACTATACAGCTAAAACTGATAAAAGTTGCCGCCAGAGTGAAGATAATGAAAACCAAAGTAAAAATAGAGTTGCCTGTATCGTTTCATTCCAAATGGGTGTTTGAAAAAAGTTTTGCAATGTTTGAAATAATCAGAACATAGCCGAACCCCGCAAAAACTTACGCTCTTTAACTTGCTATTTCAACCACAAACGATTTAATACCAAATGTTTGGCTGGGTTACTCATGCCCGATTGCAACCAGAAAGCAGTCTTAAAACACCTGAATTGAAATTTCCATCAAAAAACTTCATCAATGAAATGACCTTTTACTGTATATTCGTTCAAAAATTAGGTTTATGAATTATACAGG
>DMJL01000187.1 GCA_003451785.1 Bacteroidales bacterium | reverse complement strand
CCTTTTGATAGTTTTGATGTTTACAATTTTCGTGGCAAGAATTTGCACAATAAGCTCGAAGAAAAATTGAGCAAAGGGAATATAGCGGCATTACTGTATTCCAATCCAAACAATCCATCCTGGATTTGCTTATCAGAATCAGAATTGGAAATCATAGGCAATCTTTCTCAAAAATATGGTGTGATAGTGCTTGAAGACCTTGCATATTTTGGCATGGATTTTCGCGACGATTACTCCCAACCCGGTGTAGTACCCTACCAGCCAAGTGTGGCCAAGTTTACCGACAATTATATTCTGTTTATTTCCAGCTCAAAAGCGTTTAGTTACGCAGGCCAACGCATAGGTTTAATGGCCATTTCCAATAAACTCTTCCATACGCAATCTTCCGAACTGCTGCAATATTATGCTTCCGATAAGTTTGGACATGCCATAACTTTCGGCTCCATGTATGCATTAAGTGCAGGAACATCCCACTCAGCTCAGCACGCGCTTACTGCAATGCTCAAGGCGGCCAACGATGGGGAATTCAATTTTTTGAATATCGTAAAGGACTATGGTGAAAAAGCCAAGGTGATGAAAAAACTTTTTACCGACCACGGCTTTCAGATTGTTTATGACAAAGATGAGGATAAGCCTTTGGCCGATGGATTTTATTTTACCATCTCATATTCGGGCTTCTCGGGCAGCGAGTTAATTCAGGAATTGATATACTACGGCATAAGTGCTATTTCTTTGGCAATCACAGGAAGTGAAAGAACAGAAGGGCTTCGGGCGTGTGTGTCTTTGGTGCATCGCAACCAGTTTCCCGATTTGGAGTATCGCGTCAGAAGGTTTCATGAAAACCACCCCATAGTGTAGCACTATTGGCGGTTGCTATGAGCAACAACCACACGCAGCTGTGTCAAAAGGCAAGGTTTTATTCCGGAAGGCGTTTTTTAAAAATTAAAAACCGCAATCTGTTAATTCTTTTGAATAAAACAGATTGCGGTTTTTGTTGGTCGGGGTGGCAGGATTCGAACCTACGACCTCCTGCTCCCAAAGCAGGCGCGATACCGGGCTACGCTACACCCCGAAAAAAGTAATCTTAAAACAACTGCGGAGAGAGGGGGATTCGAACCCCCGGTACCCTAATCGAGTACGACAGTTTAGCAAACTGTTGGTTTCAGCCACTCACCCATCTCTCCCGGAATAGTATTTACAAAAAACTATTTTCTCAGTAAAATATCAGTAAATAAAGGAACTTTGTTGCTTTCTCTTTTTTAGTCGTAATATGAATGAATTTTCCGTGAGCCACTATTGTAGCGGATATCAGCACATACCATCAGTCACTGACCAAATTTTGAGATTGCAAAGATAGATAAAACATTCTTTACGCCAAATTTCGATGAAAAATTTTATTTTTTTTGAAAATATAGTGCCTAAGTGAATATTAAAAGTTGCGAGGAAATTTCGCTAATCATCAGAATAAAAGTATTTTGTGGTGCATTGGGCAATAAAATTATGCTACCTGTTTGGGGCTAATATTTATAGAAATCGGATCGTAAAATTTAAGCATGGATGGAAGAAATGTTTGTAATTGGAGAAATACAACCGCTACATCACCCATAAAACAGTAAAAATCCATCACTACTATCCTTAAACCCAATTCCGCAGTTGCGTGGATCAGCGTCTAAAATTCCAGCAAGTTGGGTCTTCTGCTTTGGGTTCTTATAATGGCTTGTTCGTGTTGCCATTCATGGATTTTGCGTTCATGGCCAGAAAGCAGCACATCGGGCACCGCCCAATCTTTGTAAACAGCCGGACGCGTATAAACTGGAGGCGACAGCAAATTATCTTGGAAGCTGTCGGATAGTGCCGAAGTTTCGTCGCCAAGCACTCCGGGTATGAGCCTGATAAGACTATCAGAAAGAACAGCAGCTGCCAATTCTCCGCCCGAAAGTACATAGTCGCCAATGGAAACTTCTAAAGTGATAAGATGCTGGCGCACTCGTTCGTCAATACCCTTATAGTGCCCGCAGAGAAGTATCAAATTTTGCTTAGTAGATATATGATTTGCCAAGGGTTGGTTCAGCAAAATGCCATCAGGGGTAAGGTAAATCACCTCATGGTATTCCCTTTGACCTTTCAGGTGGGTTATGCATCGGTCTATGGGTTCAATCATCAGCACCATGCCAGCAGCACCACCAAAGGGGTAATCATCCACATTTTTGTGTTTCGTGGTGGCATAATCGCGCAAATTATGCAAATGAATTTCTACTAAACCCTTGTCTATAGCTCTTTTGACGATAGAATAAGAAAAGGGTCCGATAAACATTTCAGGAAAAATGGTAATAATATCTAAGCGCATGTGCAACTGAACTTTTGGGATTGAGATGCAAAATTAAGGGAAAAGAGCAAGCCATTTTCAGAACTTGTGTAATGGTAGTGGGTTGGCTGATTGCTACCAAATTTATAGAAATTGTTATGGTCTGAATAGGCCAACTTGCAATTGGCTATCGCCAAGTTTTTGTGAATACTTTGTTTCATTGTTTTGCGTTCTGCTTTGTGTACTACGGATTTTTAAATTACTTGTTGGCAATAAATCGTAAGCATTTATTATCCAAGTTTATATCACTAATGTTTCATAGGTAGCACTCTGGGTACAACAAATTGATTTCCAACTATGGCTTATGCGTGTTTGATATGCTTTCACTCCATCAATCTTAAGTTTTAAACATATTAAAATCCCCTTTTTGTAGATAAAAAGCTGACAATTAATGATTTAAGTTTAGTGTGATTTGCATTTCATGCTTCTGCTAAATCATTGGATCATTTGCAACATTCCCAGCAAACAACCCTTGTATCATTCACCCATATTCGCTTATTTTTGCTGAATAAATTTTCATTCAACAAATATTTATCGGCACAATGGAATTAAGTGGAAAAGTTTTCGAAATTTTGCCCGAGCAGCAGGGTGAGGGTCGCGTAGGAACCTGGAGACGGCAGGATTTTATTCTGGAAATGCCCGGTCAGTTTCCCAAAAAGGTCTGCATAGGTATGTGGGGCGACAAGATTGACCAGGCTAATCTCAAGGTTGGCGAACAGGTTACAGCCCACATTGACATAGAAAGTCGCGAGTACAATGGCAAGTGGTTTACCTCGGTCAAAGCATGGAAAGTAGATAAAAGCAAAGGCAGCAACACCAATCAAGACGGCGAAATACCACCTCCTGGCGAACCGCCACTTGTGCCATTTTCCGATAACGAAGAAATACCTTTTTAAGGTTTAAGTGCCCGTAAAATGGATTCAGAGCAATTCCGCAAATACGGTTATGAATTTATTGACTGGTTGGTCGATTATTTCGAAAATATCGAAGACTATCCGGTGAAACCTACCGTTGCCCCTGGCGACATCAAAAAATTGCTCCCCGACGCACCTCCAATGCAGGGGGAGGCTATGGATTTGATTTTTCAGGATTTTCGGAAGAAAATCGTTCCCGGAATTACCCATTGGCAGCATCCAGGCTGGATGGCATACTTTCCGGCCAACAACAGCCCTGCTTCGGTTTTGGCCGAATTGCTTACTGCAGGATTAGGACTGCAATGTATGATTTGGCAAACTTCGCCCGCTGCCGCCGAATTGGAAGAAACCGTCATGGATTGGCTCAGGAAGATGTTGGGGCTTCCAGAAACTTTTACAGGTGTCATTCAGGACACTGCTTCAACAGCTACCCTGTGTGCGCTGCTTTCGGCAAGGGAAAAAAGCACAAGTTACAATTGTAACTTAAAAGGGGTTGCAGGAAATTTACGGGTTTATGCAACAGCCGAAACCCATTCGAGTATCGAGAAAGGTGTGAAAATTGCCGGACTTGGCAAGGAAAACCTCCAAATAATTGAAACAGACGACGAGTTTGCCATGCGAGCCGATGCGCTGGAGGCAAGGATAAAATTGGACATCGAGTTAGGTTTTATCCCTGCCTGTGTGGTAGCTACCTTAGGCAGCACTTCGTCAATGGCCATGGATCCTGTGGATGCAATAGCTGCGGTATGTCAGAAATATTCCATTTGGCTGCATGTTGATGCGGCATTTGCGGGCACGGCAGCAGTAGTTCCCGAGTTGCGGGGTTTTATGAAAGGGGTAGAACATGCGGATTCTTTTGTTTTCAATCCCCACAAATGGATGTTGACCAATTTCGATTGCTCAGCCTATTTCGTGAAAGACACGGCTGCCCTTATTCGCACATTCAGCATACAGCCAGAATACCTCAAAACAGGGGCTGATGCCCAAGTGCACAACTACCGCGACTGGGGCATACAGCTTGGCCGCCGCTTCAGGGCGTTAAAACTCTGGTTTGTGATAAGGAGCTACGGATTGGAAGGCATTCAGAAAATGGTCCGCACCCATGTGCAGTTAGCTGAGGAGCTTGCGCAAAGGATGGTGGCCGACGGTAGATTCCAAATCATGGCTCCTGTGAAACTTAGTCTGGTTTGTTTCCGCTTCAATCCCGGGCATTATTCCGAAGAGCAGCTTGACAAGTTAAACAGGAAACTGCTTGAGTGTATCAATGCCTCGGGCGCGGTGTTTTTGACCCATACAAGTTTACGCGGCAAATACACCATACGGGTTGCCATCGGCTCCCACACAACCACCCGCAAACATGTGGAAACCGCTTGGGAAATCATCCGCAAAGCTGCTGAAGAGCAGATAAATACTTTCCGCCATTAAAGTCCCGAATTTTTGTCATAGTAGGCGTTTTAACACAATTGAGAATACGAACTTTACTTTAGTCTCAGATGTTTTTTATTTAAGCCGGTTCTGTCATTCAGATATTAAACCTGAATAAATATGGAACTATTAAACATGGCAACCACCCAGGCTATACCCGAACTGATGGGCATCAGGGTGGAGTTTCTTTTGTTTGCAGCAACCCTTATCGGGGTTGCAATTTTTCACAACAAAACCATGCAGGTGGCCTTGTTGGGGCTTGCTGCTGTTCTGGTTTTTAAAATCGTGTTTGACCCTGCTTTTAGTCTGCCTGAACATTTCCTGGGAGGACATGAAGCGGAAGGGGAGTGGCG
>DMJL01000295.1:2321-3298 GCA_003451785.1 Bacteroidales bacterium | reverse complement strand
ATTAACATTGATAAGTACCGTATTTCATCTCATTCGCTTACAAACTTAATAAAAATTTTTTCGATACCCACGGATTAAAATTCATGTCCAGAAAGGATTGATGAACAAACAAGCTGGAAGATCTGTGAAGTTTACCCCGTTCCATTAAAAAGCTGTAAGTTCAAATTATAGAAATGCTCGTTTGCTAAATTGCAGAAAGCGAAACTTACAATTTAGGCAAGTTGAACTTATAATAAAAACCCCCGGCACGAAATCTATAAAACAAAAGGCTTTTGTAATTTTGGGCGGCCATTTTTCGATTCAGAAAACCCAATATGAATTGGGGTAATAGCCACTTTTTGTGTTTATTAAAGTATTGTTGCAATGATAGTTGATGAATCCTACAAGTTGATTGATGCCAAATATGGCGATTTAATCAATAATTTATTTGTGTCTGATGTGCGAATCGGCGCTTTACTTAGCGCAATAAGGCTTTCGGATGGGTCGTGTGGGGTTGCGTCAACACATTTTGAGAGATCGTGCCCTGTAGAAGTTAAGCAAAGATATTTTGGGCCCTTCAGCCCGGGAAAGATTGTTGGCAGGAAGGTTTCGGAATTATTCGACCAGGAATACGAATCTGAGGTTGTACCGATTTTGAAAGTAGCTGCGCTCAATGCCATTTCACCGGCATTGGTAGCACGAAATAGCAAGTTCAAGATTTTTGAAGAAATTGACCCTTTGGAACTTACGGAAATCCATAGCTACTCAACCGTAACCATGGTGGGTGCATTCAAAGGCTATATAAACAGAATTGCGCCGGTTGCGAAACGCCTGCATGTTTTGGAAATGAATCCCGATAGTTTGCGGGGTGAACATCAACATCATTATGTGCCAGCACATAAATTTGCAGATGTCATACCATGTTCTGACATAGTTATCATAACAGGTCTAACGCTTATCAACAAAACGCTTGAGTCAATTTTAGAAACAGTTACTCC
>DMJL01000295.1:0-1894 GCA_003451785.1 Bacteroidales bacterium | reverse complement strand
GCTTCAAGGGTAGTGAACCCCGACTTAGTGTTTGATTTGGTAAGCCAAGCGGCCTCAGGATTTCACTTGTATGAGCAAGGTCTGCAAAAAATATGCATCAAAGTATCCAAATGATGGGACTAAACCAATTTACGCCATCATCCAACCAGCTTCAGACATCATAATGAAGCGTTAGAAGCACATTCGCAATAGCTTCAGGGAGAGAAGTTGTGATAAGTTTCGCCACCCTGCCACACAGCACCGACTACTCTACGGTAACCGACTTAGCGAGGTTTCTGGGTTGATCTACATTGCAGCCTCTAAGCACGGCAATGTGATACGATAACAACTGCAGGGGTACCGATGCAATCATTGGAACAAACATTTCGTTAGTCTCAGGTATTTCAATGATATAATCTGCCATATTGCGCACATCTTTATCACCCTTGGATACGATTGCTATCACAATTCCCTTTCTTGCTTTTACCTCTTGGATATTGCTTACTACCTTTTCGTAGGCTCCTTTTTTAGTTGCGATCACCACAACAGGCATATTTTGATCAATAAGCGCAATAGGACCATGTTTCATTTCGGCGGCAGGATATCCTTCTGCGTGTATGTAGGAGATTTCTTTCAGTTTTAATGCGCCTTCCAGAGCTACAGGGAAGTTGTACCCCCTTCCCAAATAAAGAAAATTTTGCGCGTTTTGAAAATTCTTTGAGATCTCAAGTACCTGATCGTTTACTTTCAGCACTTCTTCCACCTTTGCGGGGATGGTTTCAAACTCCCGTATAAGCTCCAGATATTTGGGTTTGGTGATGGTGCCCTTTCTGTTTGCGATTGCAAGTGCCATAAGTGCCAATACTGCAACTTGAGCGGTAAAAGCCTTGGTGCTGGCTACTCCTATTTCGGGACCGGCATGGGTGTATGAACCTCCATGGGTGATTCTGGCAATTGACGACCCTACTACATTACATATCCCCAAGATGGTGGCACCTTTAGATTTTGCCAACTCTAATGCAGCAAGCGTATCGGCGGTTTCGCCCGATTGGCTGATGGCAATTACGATATCGTCTTCGAAAATAATTGGGTTGCGATACCTGAATTCCGATGCATACTCTACTTCAACGGGTATTCGGGCTAAGTCTTCGAAAAGGTATTCGCCCACCAAACAAGCGTGCCACGATGTGCCGCAAGCAAGCATCACTATGCGTCGAGCATTAATAAACTTTTGCTCATGGTCGATAATCCCGCCTAAAATCACATGCCCTGTTTCTACATCGAGCCTTCCACGCATGGAATCGCGAATACTCTTGGGCTGCTCAAAAATTTCTTTGAGCATAAAATGTTCAAACCCACCTTTTTCAATTGCCGACAACTGCATTTCTAATTGTTGGACAAAAGGGGTTTTCTCAATATTACGAAGAGTCTTGATTTTCAAACCATCACTAAGCGAAATCTCCGCAACCTCTTCATCGTCTAAATACACTACTTCCTGGGTATATTCAATGATAGGCGATGCGTCAGAAGCTACAAAGAATTCATCTTTGCCAATACCTATCACAAGAGGGCTTCCCTTTCTGGCGACTATCAGCTTGTTTGGCTCTAACTCTGAAACAACAACAATTGCATAGGCTCCAACAACCTGATTGAGGGCTATTCGAACAGATTCGACAAGGTCAACTTTTGCAACGGTTTGAATATTTTCGATAAGATGCACAAGCACCTCAGTGTCGGTTTGGCTCTGGAAAACATATCCTCTGTTGATTAATTCTGCTTTTAGCAGTCCGTAATTCTCTATGATGCCATTATGAATTACAGCTGTTCTTTTGCACCTGCTAAGGTGTGGGTGGGCATTTTCGTCGGTAGGCTCGCCATGGGTAGCCCAGCGGGTGTGGCCTATACCAACATGACC
>DMJL01000127.1 GCA_003451785.1 Bacteroidales bacterium | reverse complement strand
GGAAGCGATCATGCAGGGTTTCTCTTGAAGCAGAGAATAATACCATTTTTAATGGAAAAAGGCTGTAAAATAAAGGATTTTGGAACTTACTCGCAAGAGAGTTTTGATTATGCGGACGCAGTGCATCCGCTATCTGCTGCATTAGAAAATGGAGAACACGATTTTGGAATTGTAATATGTGGAAGTGGAAATGGTGCAAATATAACAGCCAACAAGCACAAAGGTATTCGCGCAGCCTTATGCTGGAAGGTAGAAATTGCCCGTTTGGCTCGATTGCACAATAACGCAAATGTTCTGTCGCTACCGGCAAGGTTTATTTCAGAGGATACCGCTTTGCAAATTTGTGACATTTTTCTAAAGACAGATTTTGAAGGCGGTCGCCATACTCGTAGAGTGGAAAAAATATCTTGGAAAGATAATGACGCTTACGAAGAATTGGAGTTTGATGAGTCCTTGACTACCGAAATTCAGGATGATGAGGAATAGCCGAGAGCTGAAATTGGCTATCTCAATTTTAGCAAACTTCAGAATTGCTTAATTAAAGGTTATAATTGGTAAGTGTAAATATTGAATCATGGCTTTGCACAAGGAAACATTTGATGCAGCTGCAAAAGCTAAGGTAACCGATAGAGTGCATCGGCAAATCATTAATTTTAATATTGGTGTTTACGACAAAGCTGTGGTAAAGGGTAAAATGCAATTCAGCAATCTTTCTTTAGCTAGAAGAAGAGCTTCCATAATAAAACACAGAGTATTAGATGACTTGGAGAATCAACTTAAGGATTTTGAAACGCATTTTATCCACAATGGTGGTAAGGTAATTTGGGCTACAGACGCTGACCAAGCAAGGAAGGCTGTAGGCGAAATATTAGAAGCCAACTATGCGCGAAAGGTGGTTAAATCCAAATCAATGGTTACCGAAGAGATTGTTCTCAACGAATACTTGGAGAAAAAAGGAATTGAAGTATTAGAAACAGACCTTGGTGAATTTATCGTACAAATAAGCAACGAAAAGCCCTATCATATTGTAACCCCTGCAATGCATAAGTCAGCTGCAGATGTGGCCCGATTGTTTCATCAGAAATACCAACTTCCCGAAAATTCTTCACCCGCTGAGATTACTGCTTTTGTTAGAAATCTATTGCGCGAAAAATTTCTTCAGGCAGAAGTAGGCATTACCGGTGCAAATTTTTTAGTAACAGATTCTGGTGCCGTTGCTATAACTGAGAATGAAGGCAATGCACTTTTAACAATGAGCATACCTAAGATACATATAGTTATTGCAGGTATAGAAAAACTGATTCCATCAATACATGATTTGGAATTGTTTTGGCCATTATTAGCATCCCATGGAACCGGACAGAATATTACTGCCTACAATTCTTTGGTGTTTGGTCCGCGCCAGCGCGAAGAAGGCCTTGGTCCCGAGCAGATGTATGTGATTCTTTTAGACAACGGTCGTAGCAATGTTTTGGCGCAAAATCCGGTACGCAGAGCGTTGGCTTGTATAAGGTGCGGTGCCTGCCTCAATGCTTGCCCGATTTATCGCAATATAGGGGGGCACTCTTATGGTACTGTTTATCAAGGACCAATAGGCTCAGTGCTCACTCCGCATCTTCAAAACTTTGAGGATTATCAGCATCTATCGTTTGCATCCACATTGTGCGGCAAATGTACAGATGTGTGTCCGGTAGGTATTGATTTGCACAACCTTCTATTGCATAATATACATCTGTCGCAGCAAAAAGGGTTGAAAACCAAAAGCGAAAATTGGGCAATGAAGGGCTATGCAATTGCAATGGGAAAGAGAAAAAATTTGGATTTTTTTAAAGCCCCATTCAAAAACATGGTTCTACAAAAATCAATTGGAAAAACATGGGGTAAACATAGAGTTTTACCAGAAGTTGCACCTAAGTCATTCAACCAATTGTGGATAGAAAAAAACAAAGCCTGATAAATTGCTTATCAGGCTTTGATGTGGAGAATATCGGGCTCGAACCGATGACCTCTTGGCTGCCAGCCAAACGCTCTAGCCAACTGAGCTAATTCCCCTAAATAGAGACGCAAAATTAATGGTTTTTCATAATTCTCAAAAATTTTTCTTAAAGCCATTTAGGAGATAAATGGTGCATAGAGGCAATCAAATAAAAAATTTTTCTGCTATTATTAATTCTTATGACCCACCGTTTGTTTTGTGCCATAAATCTTGCTCAAAATGAAGCACTTGTAAAAGCTAAGGAGCAACTTCTTGGATTAGAGAAATTAGATGGTCTTAATTGGGTACCAATGCATAATCTGCACCTTACGCTACGATTTCTGGGTAAAGTCCAGGAGTCTAAGATCACCCAGATAAACTATCAACTTAGAAAAGCAACAGTATCACTAAATCCATTTTCGTTGCAATTCAAAGGGTTAGGTTCCTTTTCACAAAGCAATGCTACGGGAGTGCTTTGGATGGGTATTGAAACAAACCCTAACTTACAGACATTATATTTGCAAATATCACAGCAATTACAACAAGCAGGTTTTCCTTTGGAATCGCGTGCTTTTGCTCCACATATTACCATAGGAAGATTTCGCGCTCCATTGTGCCACAGAGAATTTTACGATATCTTAGCACTCCATCGGGATAGATATTTTGGGCAGGTTTGGGTGAGTCAAATACAACTCATGGAGAGCAAAAATACACCAAAAGATGTTGTTTATGAAGCAGTTGAAACCTTCAACTTGAATGCAGAGTATTAATTAGCCTTAGCTTTTGTTTCAAAGTGCGTGGCAATCTATTGCAAAATAGCCCACATGGTTAACTTTTTATTAATCAAATTGGTACCTATTATTGTACTATTGTTTCCAAATTTACGGTACCACTTTACCCAAATTCCCCGTAATTTTGATTAACGGTAGCCTATTTGTCATACCAGAGCAATTTTTGGCAACATCATACTCTGTTTATCATAAAAATGCATAATGCCTTGCGGATGAAACCAATGCAATGTGAGATAAGCAATTAAGCAACCTTACCATGTCGCGCTACATTCAAAACCTAATTTCTCAAGGCGAACATCAACAGCTCGATTTTAAATTTCAGGTAAACGATAGCAAGAAAATTGCCCGTACGCTGGTTGCTTTTGCAAATACCAAAGGGGGCAAGCTAATCATTGGCGTTAAGGACAATGGAGTGGTTTGGGGCATTAAGACCCATGAGGAGTACCACATGTTGGAGGCGGCTGCCAATATGTATTGCAAGCCACAAATTGATTTTGCATTTCGTCAGTGGGTTATTGACGGAAAGCAAATTTTGGAGATAGACATACCTGAACTAAAGCAAAAGCCTGCCTTTTGTTTAACCGATGATAATCGTTGGATGGCTTTTGTGCGTGTTAAGGATCAGAATATTCTGGCTACTCCTTTGCAAATAAAACTTTGGAACCGCCAAACAAGCAACTTTGGAACCCTAATTAAGTATGGCGATTATGAAAGAACGCTTCTTTCCTATCTACAAAGCCACCCATCGGTTACCCTATCGAAAGTTTGCGAACTAACAGGACTGCCAAGATACAAAGCTGAAAATATTTTGGTGAATCTTATTAGCACAGGAGTTGTGGGCTTTGTGCAAAACGAACACGCCTTGGTGTTTAGTTTGAAAAATACTGAAACAGACTAAAATACGCAAAATGCATCATCTATCTGACTCTATCCGAAGGAAGATCTGGTGCATATTAATTAAAGTAGCGTGAATGAAGTTCTTTATGTCAATAATGCCTATAAACAAGGTGTTTGTAAACCTATAGCTATCTGTATCAAAGGAGCCACCCAAAGCTTCTATGCTAATAATGGAAATGTTTCGGAGGTTGTGTAATTTGTTTATTGATGTTTATAAAAAAATTTAATATATAAAAATGATTGACTAATTTAGAATTAACAATAAATTAGCAATAAAAATCTGTATTTAGCGTATCATTATTTTTGCTTTTCTGGGGTAGAATTGTACAATGGCAAAATGCACATTCATAAGCAAATATTTTGGGACAAGCAAAACTGAGCAAATATGGTGATTGCAATTAAACGCTTTTTCATAATTTTACCTATAAGGTACCAACTCATTTTAAACCCGTATTTTTGCGTTATTTAATTCGAAAACAGGTAGTTACAAATTGCCAATAAAAAAATCTATAATTTGGGGAATACTTAAATCATTCATAATAACAATATTTAGAAA
Organism: Bacteroidales bacterium; assembly: GCA_003451785.1. GTDB lineage: Bacteria > Bacteroidota > Bacteroidia > Bacteroidales > UBA7960 > UBA7960. The sequence continues at coordinate 3,710 of DMJL01000127.1, read as the reverse complement.
AAGGAAAATCATGAAAGTATTAATTTTTGCAGTCATTACCATGCTGCTATTGACTGCAGTTGGTTGTCGCGCTAGGAGAATTTATATGCCCGAAAGACATGAAGCCACACCTGCTGCAACAGAAAGGCAGCCACAAGAAGCAAGGGTATCGGATATGGAGCCAGTTCCTACTCGAGCCGAGAGATTTACTTTTGTTGAACCAGCGGATATTGCAACCCATGATGCCAATCAATTTTTTGTAATTCTCGGCAGTTTTAGTGTTCTGGAGAATGCTAATCGCTTTGTGGAAACCCTGCAAATGAAGGGATTTGATCCTGTAATTTTAAGGTCGGAGGCAGGGATGCACCGTGTAAGCATTGACTCGTTTCGTGAAGAAAACACTGCTCGAATTAGAGTAAATAGGATTAGAATGAATTATCCGGAGTACACAGATGCTTGGTTATTAATTAGGACACACTAAAATAGGGAATGGCAAAAATTTCTCTATCCCTATTGGGATTTCATAGCCAACCAAGGTATTGCTGAATAATATTGAAATTAGGGCTATGCATAGTGTTTAATTAAAAGATTTGGGAGAACATCTCCTTTTAGACCATTCAACGCGATACAAAATACAAGAGTTGGGGGCAAGTCGCATGCTAAATGGAATATTTTTTGCTTTTGGGGCTTTAGTTTTAAACCTGGAGAAATATTAAAAAAATATCAGAAGGTTTATCATATTCATTAAAACTTCATTTTACATGAAATACTTTTGAACGAACATTAAATCTCATTTAAAAATATTGATTTATGAAAAGAAAACATTTCTCCTATCTATTAGGAATTGCATTGGTTTTTGGTCTTTGGTCGTGTCAGAACGAGGATGCTGCAGAAACTAGCGTTAAAAATGCAGAAGATGAGGCGGTAGCAGAAGCATTATTTGCTCAAACAATTAGCGAGGCCGACAATCTTGGCGATTTTACTGCTTTATTCGGCGACGAACCCGGCAATATTGCTGTGGATAACACCACACCCCCTGCAATTACGCCACCAGTTACTAGCGGCACAAGGGTTGTAACAGTTACTCCCCAAACCGGATTTCCAAGAACTGTAACCATTGTATTTACAAATTGGAAAGTTGGTGAGCAAAGAGAAAAAAACGGCACTATCCGCATTGTTCATACAGGTCCAATGCATAGGATTGGCACTACTCGCACAATGACCTACGAGAACTTTAGCATAGGTGGAAACAAAATTGAAGGAACTAAGGTAATCACCAATGTGGATGGTCTCAACCTTAGCGTTTCGCTTACCGGTGGCAAAATTACTTTCCTCGATGGAACTACAATCACCCGGACTGTAACACGCAACCGCGAATGGATTGCAGGCATGAACACACCCAGATTTATTTGGGATGATGAGTATCGTATTACAGGTACTGTTTCTGGAGTAAACCGCGCAGAAAGGCCTTATTCTGTACAGATAACCAAGCCCCTTATCAGGAGAATGGCATGTTTGTGGATTGTAGAAGGTATAGTGCTAATGACCAATGGAGACAGAAATGTAATTCTTGATTATGGCACAGGCACTTGCGACGATTTAGCAACTGTAACAGCCAATGGCGAGACTCGCGAAATTACCCTTCCGCGCACTCCTCCACGCCGCAGACCATAATTTCCTCAGAGGATGAATAAATTGACCGGGGCACATTGTCCCGGTTTTTTCTTTTTAGGGTAGTGGGATAATTTTCGACTAACCCATAAGTTCGCTGCAAGAGTAACTGCAGTCTAAAACCTTTGTAAATCTGAGTAACCAATAACTTCGCAATATTTGCCTAACTTTGCAAGCCTTTCAATAATCGAATTTTAAATTCCATTTCCTTATGCGAATGCTCATTACCAATATAAAAGAGTTGTTACAAGTGCGCCCAATAGCTCCTACAAAGGTAGCGGGCACACAAATGCAGGAATTGCCTGTATTGGCCGATGCGTGGCTCTATATGGAAGATGGTATCATCAAAGATTTTGGTACTGATTTAGGAGATTTGGAGCACTATTCAAAAAAAGCACAAACTCTGATAGATGCCACAGGCAGAATGGTTCTACCTGCTTTTTGTGATTCGCACACGCACTTAGTATATGCAGGAAGTAGAGAAAAGGAGTATGTTGACAAAATCAAAGGGTTGAGTTATGAAGAAATTGCAAAGCGAGGCGGAGGAATCCTGAATTCTGCAAAAAGGCTTAATCAGGCCACTGAGACTGAACTGTTTGATGCTGCATGGCAAAGGCTTGAAGAAATAATGCATCTTGGAACAGGCGCAGTAGAAATAAAGAGTGGATACGGGCTGACTACCGATAGTGAATTGAAAATACTTAGAGTTATTCGCCAATTAAAAGAAAAAAGTCCACTAAACATAAAAGCTACTTTTCTTGGCGCACATGCTGTGCCTGCCGAATACAAAGGCAATCAAGAGGAGTATGTAAATCTGGTAATCAACGAGATGATACCTATGGTGGCAGGCGAAGGTTTGGCCGATTATATTGATGTGTTTTGCGATCGAGGTTTTTTTACTCCAATAGATACAGAGAGGATACTTATGGCCGGAATAAAGTTTGGCTTGAAGCCCAAAATTCATGCCAATGAATTAGACTTTTCCGGCGGGATACAAGTAGGAGTTAAGTACAGTGCTCTATCGGTAGATCATTTAGAGTGTACGGGAGATGAAGAAATACAGGCACTGCTCAATAGCGAAACCATGCCCACCCTATTGCCTGGTGCTGCACTTTTTTTGGGGCTTGAGTATCCGCCTGCCCGTAAGATGATTGAGGCAGGGCTGCCCATTGCACTTGCTAGTGATTACAATCCCGGGTCGTCGCCTTCCGGCAATATGCAACTTATCATGTCTTTGGGTTCTATCGTACTTAGAATGTTGCCCCAAGAAGTGATTAATGCTGTAACCATCAATGGTGCTTATGCAATGGGCTTGGAAGAACAATTGGGTTCCATTACCATTGGAAAAAAAGCAAACTTAATTTTAACAAAACCCATATCATCCTACGCTTTTCTACCTTATGCCTTCGGTAGCAACAAAGTAGAGAAGATAATTATAAATGGCATCGTACAGTGAAAACCCCAACCTACAGCATTGTTATTAAAACCCTTGCGGGTCTCGAAAATGTTCTTGCCTCAGAATTGCAGCAATTGGGCATACAGGAGCCGGAAATACTCCGAAGAGGAGTTCAGTTTACAGGATCGCAGCAGGATATGTATAGGGCAAATATGTTTTGCCGTACTGCTATTAGCGTATTGCGAGAAGTAGCATCTTTTACTTTTGAAACCAAGGAGGATTTTTATCGTCAGGTTTCTGAAATTCAGTGGGAATCGTATTTTTCGGTTGAGAAAACCATTGTAATAAGTAGTGTAGTTACTCGCTGTGAGCTATTTACGCACTCATTGTATCTTTCACAATTGACCAAGGATGCGCTGGCCGATCGTTACCGAGAAATGTTTGGTGTGCGACCCACAGTGAACAAGGACTCGGCAGATATTAGGATCAATGTTTATGTTAATGGTGATAAATGTATCATTTCGTTGGATAGCAGCGGTGAGCCACTTTTTAAAAGGGGTTATAGGCGACTTGGTGGCGAAGCACCACTCAATGAAGTATTAGCTGCAGGTCTTATTTTGCTTTCGGGTTGGGATAAATCATCAACATTTGTAGATCCCATGTG
>DMJL01000112.1:856-2689 GCA_003451785.1 Bacteroidales bacterium | reverse complement strand
CCTGAAAATTTCGAAAGGGGCAATCAGTTGATATTTAGTGCTTTTGCTGAGTTTCAGCTAATAAGAGACCGCCTTACATTCCGTACTTCATACAACCAGACGATTTCTTCGTTCAACCAGAGAAATTTTACTCCGGCATTTCATGTTGGCGGTTCGCAGGGAGTTCGTACAAGTACCTTAAATAAGGTTTCCGGAAATGCATCAAGACAAATTATAGACAATCTGCTCACATACTCAGACGCAATCAATCGCCATACTTTCAGCCTATTACTTGGGCAGTCAACCCGCATAGAGCGTAACGAATTTTTGGGAGGTTCGGCCATCAATGTAGCCGGAATTGATGACGCAGCTATGTACCTTGCTACGGGCTCGGCACGCGACCGCAATGCATGGGATGGAGGCGGGCGCTTTCATGGCCTGTCTTTCTTTACACGGGGTACTTATAATTTTGACAACACTTATTTTGCTACTATTACATTCAGAGCCGATGGAAGTTCTAAATATCAGGAGAAATGGGGTTATTTCCCCTCCATAGGGCTTGGTTGGAACCTAACTCGTGAAGGTTTCATGAGAAACCAAAACTTGTTTAGCCATTTGAAAGCTAGGGCAAGTTGGGGTTTATTGGGCAACGACAACATACCTGCCAACTCTGAATTCATCATTGGTAGAGGCGGTCCGGGTAGTTCTGGCATTTTTGGCAACCGATTAGTGGATGGTGTTGGCGCACAAACCGTATTGCAAAACTTCCTTAGGTGGGAGGTTGTAAGCGAATTTAATCTGGGAGTAAACTTTATTGCCCGAAATCCCAATTTGTCGGGTGATTTGGATATCTACCATCGCACTACAAGAAATGTAGTTTTTTATGTTCCCATAGCCACCGGTGGAGGTGTTGCCGATTTGCTTGCCAACAATGGAAGTGTTTTAAATGCTGGTGTGGAACTGAAGCTGAACTGGCACGACGAGGTAACAGATCGACTTAGCTATACCATTAGTTTCAATGCAGCAGTGAACCATAATAGGGTATTAGAACTTGATGGACGCGATTTTATACCAGGAGCATTTGTAAGGGGGAATTTTGCTACTCGCACCGAAGTGGGTCGGCCAATTGGTTCCTTTTATGGATTTGAAATAGAAGGGGTATTTGAATCTGAAGCGCAAGCCTTGCGTCACCCTGTTAGTCATCCCATTCCCGATAGAGGATTCTTCATTATTCGCGACCAAAACGGCGATATGGTAATAAACGACTATGATAGGGTGTTTCTTGGAAGCCCTAACCCTTGGCTCATTTCAGGCCTAAACCTTGGAGTTCAATACAACAACTTTGATATAAATGTATCACTTTATGGACAGGTTGGAAATAAAATTCTCAATGCCAAGCGGATGATGCGCGATATTTTTGCAGATGGGAACTATGACCTCGACTTTGTTCAAAATCGTTGGACACCGCAAAACAGATCTCAAACATATCCTTCGGCTGAGGCTATGAACTCCTCTGTTACGCAACAGGCCAACGATTTTTTTGTTGAGGATGGTTCTTTTTTCCGCATTCAAAATGTACAGATCGGCTACACCTTCGAGAATTTTAGATTTATTCCGGGGCTAAGAATCTTTGCAACTGCACAGAGACCATTTTCTTTCTTCACTTACAACGGATTCACTCCTGAAATTGCAGGATCGCCCATCAGTTCCGGAGTAGATTTTTCAGTACACCCCATGCAGGCCATTTACTCGCTTGGTTTTAGAGCAACTTTTTAATTATAGACAGCTATGAAACGCATAAAATCCATATTGTTATTACTTCCCATTCTGCTACTAACCAACTGTCAGGATTTT
>DMJL01000112.1:0-479 GCA_003451785.1 Bacteroidales bacterium | reverse complement strand
AAAGCTGAGAATATTTTCTTGTCGGTAAGTGCCGCCTATGCCAGTATGCGCAGCTTCGATGCACATGCATTTGCTTATGTGGGTGCATTTGAGATTACTTCAGATAACGCATACAAGGGGAGTACTCCAGGCGACAACCCTCCTATGCTAGAGTTCGACACCTTCACACACACTGCAACCAACCCCCTTGTAAATAGCCTTTGGACAGGATTTTTTGGTATTGTGAGTGCGTCCAACTTTGCAATTCACCAGATGCCCTTATTCTACGCAGCCCTTTTAAATCCATTGGATAGGCGCTACGCCATGCAGTGTCAGGCAGAAGCAAAAGTTATAAGGGCATACGCATATTTCAATCTTACACGATTGTTTGGCAGGGTGCCTATTATTGACACCATTATGACTCCGACGCATCTGGCTTCAGCCAGACAAGCCACTACTCAGGAACTGTACGCCTTTATTGAAAAAGACCTGCTCGATGC
>DMJL01000068.1 GCA_003451785.1 Bacteroidales bacterium | reverse complement strand
GACAACGAAGTGTTTGCGCCTACCGACCTGATTAATGCCAAAACGCTTTCATCTGTGATAAACTCGTTTTTTGGCACCAATCAGCTTTCGCAATTCATGGATCAGACCAACCCCTTGGCCGAACTGACCCACAAACGCCGTATGTCGGCGTTAGGACCAGGAGGTCTATCGCGCGATAGAGCAGGTTTTGAAGTTCGAGATGTGCACTTCTCCCACTACGGAAGATTATGTACTATTGAAACTCCCGAAGGTCCAAACATTGGACTTATTTCGTCAATGTGTGTTTATGCCAAAATTAACAACTTAGGGTTTATAGAAACGCCCTATTTCAAGGTGCGAGATGGTAAGGTGGACTTTTCGGCACCCGAATATCTTACAGCCGAAGAAGAAGAAACACAAATTATTAGCCAAGCTAATATTGGTTTAAAAGAAGACGGGGCATTCGTTTCTCCATTTGTGAAAGCAAGGTTTCAGGCAGACTATCCCATTGTGGAGCCTGAGAAGATCGAACTCATGGATGTAGCACCCAATCAGATTGCCTCCATAGCCGCATCCCTAATTCCATTTTTGGAGCACGATGATGCCAACCGTGCCCTCATGGGTAGCAACATGATGCGCCAAGCTGTGCCTTTGCTCAACCCTGAAGCACCTATTGTAGGTACAGGATTAGAGAAAAAAGTAGCAGCAGACTCTCGCGTATTGATTAATGCCGAGGGCGAAGGACTTGTAGAATATGTGGATGCTGAGAAAATTGTAATTCGCTACTCTAAAAACGACTACGAGAAATTGGTCAGCTTTGAGGATGAAGTGAAAGTTTATCAACTAATAAAGTTTGCCAAAACCAATCAGAATACTTGTATTAACCTTAGACCCATCGTAAGAAAGGGACAAAAGGTTGTTAAAGATCAATTGCTTTGCGAAGGTTATGCTACCAAAGATGGCGAACTTGCATTAGGCAGAAACCTGAAGGTGGCATTCATGCCATGGAAAGGGTACAACTTTGAAGATGCGATAGTGATTTCTGAAAAGGTGGTGAAGGAAGATATTTTTACTTCCATCCACATAGAAGAGTTTTCGTTAGATGTTAGGGATACCAAAAGGGGAGTTGAGGAACTTACCAACGATATTCCCAATGTGGCTGCCGAGGCCATCAAAGATTTGGATGAGTTTGGTATCATTAGGATTGGAGCAGAAGTAAACGAAGGCGACATTCTTATTGGTAAAATCACTCCAAAGGGTGAAACTGATCCCACCCCAGAGGAAAAACTTCTGCGTGCAATCTTTGGAGATAAGGCCGGTGATGTGAAAGATGCATCGTTAAAAGTGCCCCCATCGGTAAAAGGCGTGGTTATCGACAAGAAATTATTCTCAAGAATTTTTAAGGATAAAAAAGCTAAAACAAAGGAAAAAGTTATCCTTGAGAAACTCGATGATCAGTTTAATAGTGAAGTTGCCCAGTTGCGCGAAAAACTCATTGATAAGCTCATAGTACTCGTAAGTGGAAAGACATCGCAAGGTGTAATGAACTCACTCAATGAAGTATTGGTACCCAAAGGCACCAAGTTTACCCAAAAGATTCTGACTAATCTGGATTTTGCCAATGTAAACCCAAGTCATTGGACTACCGATCGCGACCGCAACCTTCTCATCAAAGAATTGCTGCACAATTATACGATTAAGTTTAAGGATATTTTGGGTGCATACAACCGCAAAAAATTCACATCCACAGTGGGCGACGAGTTGCCTGCCGGTATTGTGCAACTTGCAAAGGTTTATGTGGCCAAGAAGCGCAAACTGAAGGTAGGCGATAAAATGGCGGGTCGTCACGGAAACAAAGGCATCGTGGCCCGCATAGTGCGCGAAGAAGATATGCCATTTTTGAGCGATGGTTCGCCGGTGGATATTGTTTTGAACCCCTTGGGTGTACCTTCGAGGATGAATCTTGGACAGATTTACGAAACCGTATTGGGATGGGCTGGTTTGGAATTGGGGCAAAAATTCGCAAGTCCTATTTTCGACGGTGCGCATATTGATCAGATCAATGAACTGATGCAAAAAGCAGGGCTGCCCGACAATGGTAAAGTGTATCTATACGATGGTGGTACTGGAGAGCGATTCGATCAAACTGCAACCGTAGGGGTGATCTACATGATGAAACTCGGCCACATGGTTGACGATAAGATGCACGCCCGTTCTATTGGTCCATACTCACTCATTACCCAACAGCCATTGGGCGGTAAAGCTCAGTTTGGTGGTCAGAGATTTGGAGAGATGGAAGTGTGGGCATTGGAAGCATTTGGTGCTGCAAACATTTTGCAGGAAATCCTCACCGTGAAATCTGATGATGTGATTGGGCGTGCAAAGGCCTATGAAGCTATCGTTAAAGGTGAAAATATGCCAACACCGGGTGTTCCGGAGTCGTTCAATGTATTGGTGCACGAGCTAAGAGGGTTAGGTTTGGATATCCGTTTCGATTAAAACGCATAGCAGGTTAGATTGCATCCATACGATTGCAATCTACCTGCAAACAAATCCTGACATTCTTATCGTTTCACTTACTGTTTATCAAAAACATTCTATAATATCAACCAAGTATGGCTTTCAGAAAAGAATCGAATGTAAAAAGCAACTTTAGCCGTATTACCATTAGCCTCGCTTCGCCCGAATCGGTGTTGGAGCGTTCGTATGGCGAAGTGCTCAAGCCGGAAACCATTAACTATCGCACCTATAAGCCCGAGCGCGATGGTCTTTTTTGCGAAAGAATTTTTGGCCCGGTAAAAGACTGGGAGTGCCATTGTGGCAAATATAAACGCATTCGATACAAAGGTATTGTTTGCGACCGCTGCGGTGTGGAAGTAACTGAGAAAAAGGTCCGCCGTGAAAGGATGGGTCATATCAAACTTATAGTGCCGGTAGCTCACATTTGGTTTTTCAGGTCATTGCCCAACAAAATTGGCTACCTGCTCGGAATACCTTCCAAGAAACTTGACCAAATCATATATTACGAAAAGTATGTGGTTGTAAACCCAGGCATTAAATCGGATACGGTAAACTATCTCGACTTTCTCTCAGAAGAGGAGTATTTTGCTATCATGGATTTGCTCCCACGCGAAAACCAACTTCTCGACGACTCTGACCCCAACAAGTTTGTAGCTCGAATGGGTGCCGATGCGTTAAAAGATTTGTTGTTAAGGATAAATCTTGACCAACTTTCTTACGATCTGCGTCATAAGGCCAATACAGAGACATCGCAGCAACGGAAATCCGATGCACTGAAAAGATTGCAAGTAGTGGAAGCTTTTCGCGAGTCGCAAAAAAACATTGAAAATCATCCCCATTGGATGGTAATAGATGTGTTGCCCGTGATACCGCCCGAGCTTAGGCCATTAGTGCCACTCGATGGCGGGCGTTTTGCTACCAGCGACCTCAACGACCTATATCGTAGGGTGATAATCCGCAATAATCGCCTGAAACGATTACTCGAAATCAAAGCACCCGATGTGATCCTTCGCAACGAAAAAAGGATGCTTCAGGAAGCTGTTGACTCCCTATTCGACAATTCTCGAAAAGCCAACGCAGTAAAAACAGAGTCGAACCGACCTCTGAAATCACTTAGCGATAGCCTCAAAGGAAAACAAGGAAGATTCCGCCAGAACCTTTTGGGAAAGAGGGTTGACTACTCTGCCCGCTCGGTGATTGTTGTAGGACCCGAACTGAAACTTCATGAGTGCGGTATTCCAAAGGAGATGGCATCTGAATTGTTTAAGCCGTTTATTATCAGAAAAATGCTCGAAAGGGGTATTGTTAAAACGGTAAAATCTGCAAAAAAGATAGTGGATCGCAAGGATCCGGTAGTATGGGATATCTTGGAGAATGTTCTCAAAGGGCATCCAGTGCTGCTCAACCGTGCACCTACGCTTCACCGATTGGGTATTCAGGCTTTCCAGCC
>DMJL01000026.1 GCA_003451785.1 Bacteroidales bacterium | reverse complement strand
GCAATCAATATTTCCCCGCAGGCCGGGTTTCTTATCAGCAACAGATTTTCTGCCGGTATTGGCTCCACCTATCAGCTATATCACGATAGGTTTTTTGGACAATCCTTCACAACACATGTGTTTGGATATAGTGTTTTTGGTAGATTGCACATTATGCCTAGAATTTTTGCCCATGCAGAGTTTGAGCAACTCAATATGCAAATTAGAGAAAACAGGGTGCTCGACCAACCGGATGAGCGTTTTTGGGAAACCAATATTTTTCTGGGAGCGGGTTATCGCCAGCCCCTTTCGGATAGGGTGCACTTCAATATCATGCTGCTTTACAACTTCAACGAACAAAGCCAAGCATATTACCAAAATCCGATTTTTAGATTTGGGGTAGATGTTTCTCTTCGATAAATAAGATTATTGTAAGCCGATTTCTTTTACTGCCATTAGACTTTATGGTTGCTCATTAGCTTGTGCAGCTATTTTTCTGTGATAGATTTGCTTTTGGGGTTAGTTTGGATAAGCCGATAATCCGGTAGGCGGCATGGCATTGCCATTTAGAAAGGCGAATGTGATAATACTTCCATCCTTAGTGCCTATTATACTGCTAACGATTTGCGGCTTGGCGTAGTGGCTGATTTTTAGCACAAAAGTTCAATCGAAGAACCGAACTTGCACTTACCACAAAACTGTCATACGAAGCACTGAACCCGCCATTACGCCAAACCGCTGTAATGCGTTCGCTTTTTTACCATAGGTTCTATTTGTCTAACTTAAAATTCAAATACAATTCTTCAGCACTATCTCTGTTATCGCTGCCATGTTTAATGTCAGCACCTGCATTGATTAGTTGCGTAAATACACTTTGAAGCTGCTGTATCAAAATGTTGTTGGTTAAGTCTGTGCTTGGATTGTCAAACATTTGTCTTGCGTCCATTAATGCCCTGTGTAAACAATTGTTTCCATACGAGTCAATTGATTTGGGGTTTGCTCCCTTACTCAACATTAATTGAAGTAAGTTAAAAGCTTTGTCAAACTGTTTTGTGTCCCTTTGAAGCGTGTATGAATTGAAAATTGTCGCTCTTATACAGTCGTGTAATACAGGAGCAGTCCATTCATTTATTTCAGATGTTTCCATAAAGTTTATATTTGCTCCTTTTTCGATTAGAAGTTTGGCAACTTCAAAGTTTCCTGTCTTAAAGGCGACTTGAAGCCCTGATTGTCCATCAACTTTTTTCGGTGGTGCAACATTACAAATAGTTAAGTATTCTTTATTCTTTTCCAAGAGTTCAGAAACTTTATTAGTGTCTCCGTCCAAAACTGCTTTGAAAAATGTTTTTATATCCTTTTTGGTCATTGTTTTGTGGTCTTTAAAGTAACACATAACAGTTTATTTTTGTTAAACAATTGTTAAGCGAATGGGTTTAATTAGCATTATTTTTAAAAAACTTCTTATCCACATCCAAAACTTATAAAAATGACCGATATCGAAATTGCACAAGCTGCCAAGATGCGCCCCATTACTGAAATTGCCGCAAAGTTGGGTATTGATACAAAAGATTTGCATCTTTACGGGAATCACATTGCCAAGCTCCCGCTCAAACTTATTGACGAGCAAAAGGCCAAACAGAAGAAACTTATTCTCGTTACTGCCATAACCCCAACTCCTGCCGGCGAAGGTAAGACTACTACTTCTATCGGACTCACCGAGGGTTTGAATAGAATTGGCGTTAAGACTACCGTAGTGTTGAGGGAGCCTTCATTGGGGCCTGTTTTTGGTATCAAAGGTGGTGCTGCCGGTGGTGGCTATGCTCAAGTTTTGCCTATGGAAGACATCAATTTACATTTTACAGGCGACCTTTCTGCCGTAGAGAAGGCACATAATTTGCTTAGTGCTTTGGTTGATAATCACCTGCAAGAAAAAAACAATGCCTTAAATCTCGACCCCCGCAAGATTATCTGGAAAAGGGTAATTGATATGAACGAGAGAGCATTGCGCGATATTATTATCGGTTTGGGAGGTCCCAAACAAGGCGTACCAAGACAAACGGGATTCGACATCACAGCTGCATCGGAGATTATGGCGGCTTTGTGTTTGGCAAAAGACATAGGCGATCTTAAAGAGAAATTCGGAAATATTTTGGTGGGCTTCACCTACACCGACGAGCCTGTGTATGCTCGCGACTTCAAAGCCCATGGCGCAATGGCAGCACTCATGAAGTATGCCATAATGCCCAACTTGGTGCAAACCATAGAAGGCAATCCTGCCATACTTCATGGAGGACCCTTTGCTAACATAGCGCAAGGAACAAATTCTTTGTTGGCTACCAAAATGGGACTGACACTTTCGGATTTCGTTGTTACCGAGGCCGGCTTTGCTTCGGAGCTAGGAGCCGAAAAATTCCTTAACATAAAAAGTCAATACGGCGGGCTAAGCCCCAATGCATCGGTGATTGTAGCCACTGTGAGAGCATTGAAGTATCACGGAGGTGTGAAATTGGCAAACCTTTCGGCACCAAACCCTGATGCTGTTGTTGCCGGATTGCCAAATCTGGAAAAACATATTGAAAACATTAGGCATTTCAACCTTAGTCCGGTGATAGCCATCAACAAATTTGGAACCGACAGCCAAGAGGAGATTGACGCTATAAAAAATCATTGCAGCAAATTGGGAGTAAAAGTTGCCGTTTGCGATGCTTGGGCAAAAGGGGGCGAGGGTGCCATAGAGCTGGCTCAATTGGTAAAAGAAGAAGCCGATAAGTGCACTTCCTGCTTCAGGCCTTTATATAAGTTTGAAGACACCATAGAAAACAAGCTGCATACCATTGCCACCAAAATGTATGGTGCCGACAAGGTGGAATATACCATACAGGCCAAATCGCAAATGGCAAAATTTGCAAAATTAGGGCTCGACAAACTACCTATTTGCGTAGCAAAAACACAAAAATCGCTTTCCGACGACCAGTATAAACTTGGCCGACCAACAGGATTTACAGTAAAAATCCGGGAGTTTGAGATAGCAGCCGGTGCAGGCTTCATAATACCCATTGCAGGTACCATAATGCGTATGCCGGGCTTGCCCTCGCAACCATCCGCAGAGAAAATAGACATTGACAACGAAGGAAATATTACCGGATTGTTTTAGACTGTTGTCTATTAGCCATATTTCGCAAAATAAGAGGCTGTCTTCGTTTTCGATGGCAGCCTCTTTGGTTATTAGAAAGTTTCATTCCTGCCATGACCGGCATTCCCAAGTGGATTGCAATCAGCCTTTGCAAAAGCAAGGAGTAGCATTGCTTTGATGTAAAAATTGCTAAATCTCCATTGGTCAAAGCATTAGCCTTCCGTAATGCATGCCCTTTTGTAAATGTGGAAACAAGCCTGAAAAAGATTGTAGAGCCGAAACCGGCAAGGTGGCATTGGTAATAGTTGTCCACAAAGTACCATTCATAAAATTGCAACTGCCTTTTGATGTTTTGTTGTACCATTGGGTTTCTAAGTGGTGCTGCCAGTGATTGTGTGTGTCAGAAGGATCTGTATCTCGAAAAATTTCCCAGATGTTTTGTCGGCATATCCCGTGATTATCAAGTGTGGACGAAAATTCATGCGGTACATTTCTGACAATTCAATTTGCCCCATCATTTCCCAAAACCACGATTCATGGTAGGGGCGGGCATTCAATGAAGCACCCTTGTAGGTTGAATACAAATCGCTTAGAAACTTTTTCTGCTCCGAAGACAAGTAGATTTCTAAAAATTCATCTCCTCGGTTTCCGTTGTTCATTGTTGCGTTTTTCAAAAATGTAAACAAGAAGTATATCCCTTTTGTGCCTGCCAGTAGATTCTTTGTCCTTTTTGACCACTTTTTTGTTGCAAGTTCACTATTCTGTTGTAATAATCCACTATACATACTCTATACGCAGCCCCGGATCGAAAATTAGCTGCAATTTCACAAAGTCTATTTGCTTCATTGGGCTTGTGTCTGCTTTTTCCTGCAATGGTTAGCTTGGAATATCGGTAAGGTAAGGGTGCAAAATGGTTGCAACAACAAGCTGGATAACACCCAAATTTTGTTAAATATTGCATGGTTAAAAGTGGGCAAGAGTGTTTTTTAAATGCTGTATATCAGCAAAATAGCCTGTTGCCGTCTGGTATAATTCATCTTCTAATGATGTTTGAAAACTCTCTGCGGGAAAAGGGTTTCTTCTTTATCTTTATATTTGTGGGGGAGCGGTTAAGATCCAAAATGCATCAAGGATCGTATTGTCATTAGGAAAGCTGGTGCAAGCTATCATTTGCAGTAATGCCACTCTGTGGAAGTTGTAAAAAATGTTGGTATTTGTCGTTGCACCTATTGCGCTCTGCATTATAATGCGAGATTTAAAATTCGAACCGGCCCTGATGAAGGCATAATTAGGAAGCGGGCTTAGGTTTTTCTCAATATCTGTAAGTAAAACAACACTGTCATGGATTCACCATTTTTGAAAAACACCACAAGGCGCCATTTTTTGGGTGTCGGTTGCAAGTATGTTGCAGGGATTGGAGCCATATCGTCCCTATCCATGTTTATGAGTAAAGAAGCAGAAGCAAGGCGACCGCGAACCCCACTCAGGGAAGCCATGTTTTATAGAAGGTTGCCCAACAACCAGGTGCATTGCGAGTTGTGTTTTCTCAACTGCCGCATAAATGATGGTGCAAGAGGGCGTTGCTTTAACAAAGAAAATCAAGGAGGGAGGTTGTTTCTATTGGTACATGGAAGACCCTCGGCGGTGCATGTAGAACCCATAGAAAAAGAGCCTGCATTGCACATGTTTCCGGGTTCGGAAATTCTTTGTGTGGGTACCGCTGGGTGCAACTTTCGTTGCAGATTTTGCCACAATTGGCACTTGTCGCAAAGGGGTATCGAAGATATGAACAGGGTATATGACCTTCCGCCTGCCGCACTTGTTGACTTGGCACAAAGTAGAAGACTCCGCACCATTTCATTTACCTACAACGAGCCTACAAGTTTTTATGAGTATGCCTACGATACTGCGGTGATAGCCAAGCAACGGGGTTTGAAAATCTTATGGCACTCCAATGGCGCAATGAATCCCGAGCCGGCTAGGGAGTTGTTGAAATATACGGATGCTGTTACTATTGATTTGAAAGGCTTTACCGAGGAGTTTTATCGCACTATTCTCACTGCTCGTTTAGCTCCTGTGTTGCAAACGCTTAGGGAGATTAAAGCAGCCGGCAGATGGCTCGAAATTGTAAACCTAAAAATCCCAACACTCAACGATAATGTTGAAGATGTAAGGCGAATGTGTATATGGATAAGAGACAATCTTGGCAAAAGTACACCCCTGCATTTTTCTCGATTCACCCCAACTTATAGGTTAACGCAAATCCCAAAGACTCCCATCAACCTTTTGGAGCGGGCACACCGCATTGCCAAAGACGCAGGTCTTGATTTTGTTACTATTGGAAATGTGCCCGGACACAGATATAATTCTACTTTTTGCCCTTCATGCAACCATAGGGTTATCCATCGTACACATTTCCGGGTCTTGGAAAACAATTTGGTCAATGGGCGTTGTCCGAGCTGCAGGACTGCGATACCGGGAATATGGAGTTAATTTAATTGCATGAAGAATAGGGTTTTGTTAGCCATTCTGGCAGTCGGATTTAGCGGCATTGTAGTTCAAATTCTTTTGTTAAGAGAATTTCTCATCGTATTTGCCGGCACCGAATTGGTAATTGCTATTATTCTTGCCAACTGGCTTATTTTAGAAGCATTGGGTGCATTTGTTGCCGGCAAATGGATAGACCGCAGCAACAATAGCGTGGGGGTTTTTGTAGGCATCAACCTGCTTTTTTCATTATCCTTTCCCTTCATCATTTATGCCACTCGCCTGCTAAAAGAAATCATGGGTGTTTTGCCCGGCGAAGGAATCGGTCTTGCACCAATCTTTATTTCATCCCTGTTGTTGCTTGCACCCTTGAGCTTCATGCACGGCGCATTGTTTTCGGTTTCATGTAGGTTGCACGCCAAAAGCCTTGTCGCCACACACAAGGCGTCACCCATAGGCAATACCTATATTTTTGAAACCATTGGCACCATTGTAGGCGCAGTGGTGTTTACCTACCTTTTTATCCCGTTTTTCAACGCATTTCAAATAGCCCTATTGCTAATGTTTTTGAATCTGCTGGTGGGGCTGGTTTTAATGTTAGACAATCTAAAAAGGTCATTTTCTACAAAACTACTGGCAGGTTTTTCTGCATTGGGCATTTTAGCATCAATATTTTTTTTGGCAGGTAGTGGCTCAAAAGCAATTCATCAGCACACGGTTCAGCAGCAGTGGCCGGGTCAAAATGTGGTTTATTACCGCAATTCCTTTCATGGAAACATTACCGTAACAACCAGCAATGGGCAAAATACTTTTTTTGCCGACGGTAAGCCCATCATTACTTCTCCCGATCCCGACTTGCTTTTCCTTGAGGAATTTGTGCATCTAAGCTTGTTGTCGCATCCCAATCCAAATACAGTATTGATACTGAGTGGGGGTGCCGGTGGCATGATCCACGAGATATTGAAACATCCGGTAAGTAAGGTGGTTTATACCGAACTCGACCCTATGCTTTTGGATGTGGTTAAAAAATTTCCCACTCCAATATCGGAAGCTGAACTTAACGACCCCCGTGTGAATGTGGAATATTTAGACGGGCGCCTATATGTGAAAAAATCATCAGAGTATTACGATGTGATTCTGGTAGGTGCAACAAGTCCGGTAAATCTTCAAACCAACAGACTTTTTACCAAAGAGTTTTTTGCTCAAGCCGAGCAACAGCTACGCCAAGGCGGAATCTTAGCCTTGTCGCTGCCGGGGTCGTTGACTTATCTGAGTCGGGAACTAAAAAATATCAACGCGTCGGTTCTTGCAAGTCTTAATGCTGTTTTCCAAAATGTGCGTGTCATTCCAGGCGACATCAACCTGTTTCTGGCCTCCGATTCAAATCTCGATTCATTAATTTCTTTGGAGGCATTGAGCCATAGATTTTATGAAAGAAATTTGCAAACGGGATTAATTAACCCTTTTTATATTGACTTTAAGTTGGATACTCGCTGGACCGATTGGTTTTTTGAGTCTTTGCAGGGAGCAAGCAACCAGCCAAACCACGACTTTAGACCACGGGCTATGTTCTACAGCATTGCACACTGGAATGCATTGTTTTCGCCTGGTGCTGCCAAAGTGTTCGCCTGGGTAGAGAATCTTCGCTTAAAGCATTTGGCCATTCCCGTTTTTGTTGTTATGATGGTTTTGCTGTTCTTTGGGCTAAAAAATCGTTCCAAAGCATCTAACAACGCAATTACATTTGCCATTGCAACATCGGGTTTTGCAGGGATGCTGTTCGAGCTTTCCATAATTTATACCTTTCAGATCATTCACGGATATGTTTTTCACCATATCGGGCTTTTAGTTACAGCATTCATGATGGGAATTGGAGCTGGAGGTATGGTAATCACGGCTAAGTTAAACTCTATTAAAAACGGCATACGGCTTTTCTTGAGTTTGGAATTGATGATGCTTTTGTTTGCTGTGCTAATGCCATTGGTTTTTATGGTAGTGGTTCCGGGCATTTTCGAGTTGGCCAATTCCTACCTTGTGAATGGGATGTTTTTTTTGTTGTCGGCACTGGCCGGTTTCCTGCTAGGTGCGCAGTTTCCGCTTGCAAGTCATATAATTCTGAGCACTCGCGATGGAGTGAGCCACACGGCAGGCAAGCTGTTTGGTGCCGATTTATTAGGCGGCTGGGTTGGTGGTCTGCTGGGAGGCGTAGCCTTGCTGCCGGTTATGGGTCTGGTGCAGACCAGCATAGTAGTGGCATTACTCAAGTTAGCCAGTATAGGATTGCTAGTTGTGTTCGCTTATTCCAAACGCAAATCTATATTCAAGGTTCTGGGTTAATAATCCTGCAAAAGGCTGTTTTACACTTCTTTTAGTGTTCGGAAATACTTTGTGATTTTCTGAAAAATTTTGTACATTTAGCAGTTGCATCTTAGGTTGCCCTTTTTCTTTTGTGGGCAAGGGAAGGAGGTAATAGGGTTGGGGCGGTCATGCGTCAAACTGCGGTTTTTTTCACGACTTTATGCCAAAAGCTATGGAAAAAAGGTATTTTAAAATACTTGTAGCAATCATCCTATTGGCAGCAATTGCTGCTGCCTACATACCTTCCTTTTTTCGGGCAAAAGAAAACTTGGTTCCTGCACTGCATTCCAGTTTGCCTCCGCCAACCTTTGTTTCCGGAGGGGCTGTTGAAGCCCGCTTTTGGGAATCACTTGATAATAACAGGGTAAAGTGTACTCTTTGCACGCACTATTGCATAATCGCCCCCAGAAGACGCGGAATTTGCCGGGTAAGGGAAAACCGCGATGGTCGGTTGTATTCCCTTGTTTACGGGCAGTTGGCTTCTACTACCATTGCGCCTATTGAGAAAGACGGCATGAAACACGCCTTGCCCGGTACCAGAGTGCTTGCTTTGGCCACAGCCGGTTGTAATTTTCGCTGTATGCAGTGCCACAACTGGCATATCACCCAGCGAAGGCCGGAGGAGGTACGGGCAAGAAGGCTTTCAGCTTCTCAGGTAGTGGATTATGCATTGCAGCAAGGTGCACGAACCATTACAGGGTCAATCAACGAGCCGACAATTTTCTACGAGTTTCTTTACGATGTAGCTGTTTTGGCTCGCCAGCAGGGGTTGCGAATGCAGTTTCACACCAATGGTGCTATTGCAGAGATGCCACTCCGAGCATTACTCAACCGCATAGACCAAGCTGTGGTCGATTTAAAAGGTTTTTGCAACCAAGCCTATCAAACCTACTTTGGTGGAAATCTCTACACTGTGTTGCAATCTCTGCAAATAATCAAGGAGGAAGGGGCGTGGCTCGAAATAACCAATCTGATTATACCAACGGTGAATGATTGCCTGCGGCAGATCAGGGCCATGAGCGAGTGGATTGCAGAAAATCTCGGTCCCAATGTGCCCCTTGCCTTCACACGGTTTCATCCATCGTACAGATTGACACACCTGCCCGCTACTCCGATTAGAACTCTCGAAGCGGCACACCGCATTGCCAGAGAAGCAGGACTCAACTTCGTTACCATTGGAAATGTACCCGGACATCGCTACAATTCCACTTTTTGTCCTCATACCGGCAAACGGTTGATTCATCGTGTGCATTTCAATGTGGTTTACAATAGAATTGAAAATGGAAGGTCGCCTTTTTCGGGCAGACCTGTGCCCGGAATTTGGGAATAGATATGTCATTAAAAAAATTAGGAAACCATTCAAATGAGAAAGACCATTTTTTTTCTGATTCTCACATCCATAATTGTATCGGCTGCATTTGTGTATTATCCATATTGGAAAGATTTGCCATCCCGATGGTTGTCACCTGATGAGCCTTTGAATACAATGAGTGTTGCAGCAAACAGATCGGAAGCAGGGATGAAGGCTGGCCCACGCCCCGCAAAATACTGGCGTGAGCTGACCAACAACAGGGTAATGTGCGAATTGTGCCCTCATTATTGCGTGATTCCCGATGGAAGTCGGGGATTGTGCCGGGTGCGAGAAAACCGACGCGGGGTGCTTTATACCCTTGTATATGGCAGACCGGTTACCGTAAGCTCCGGGCCAATTGAAAAGGCTCCATTTCATCATTTCTTTCCGGGGCATTGGCGCCAGACGGTTGCAACTGTAGGATGCAACTTTCATTGCCAGAATTGTCAGAATTGGTCTATTTCCCAGAGCAGTGTAGAAGATGTAAGAAATCTTGTACGCTCTCCAAGGCAAATTGTTGATGGCGTGAGAAGAGCTGGATTCAATTCTCTATCGTTCACCTATACCGAGCCTACGGTTTTTTATGAGTATGTTTACGATATTGCAAAACTGGCGCAAAAGGAAGGCATAAAAACAACCCTTGTAACCAACGGTTTCATCAATCCTGAGCCACTTAGGGCATTGCTTAGGCATATAGATGCTGTGCGGGTTGATTTGAAAGCATTCGACGATAAGTTTTATCGCCAGATAAGCGGAGGATCGCTGCAGCCCGTGCTGGAAACCCTGAAAATTATTCAAGAAGAAGGAGTATGGCTCGAAATCATTAACTTAGTGATTCCCACCCTAAACGACAATCCCGCCACTATAAGAGCTATGAGCCTGTGGATTCTCGAAAACCTTGGACCGGATGTGCCTCTGCACTTCAATCGTTTTATGCCAGCATATAGGCTAACAAACCTTCCCGCCACACCCATAAGAACCTTAGAAGCAGCCCACCGCATAGCAAGAGATGCAGGCATAAACTTCGTTACCATTGGAAATGTGCCGGGTCATCGCTACGATAGCACCTTCTGCCCGGGTTGCGGAGAAAGGATTATGCACAGGGCGGGAATTACGCTAATTTCGAATCAAATACGAAACGGTCGGTGCAGATTTTGTAATAGAGCTATTCCAGGAAGATGGAATTAGTTGCTGCATCTGTTGGAGTAAAATTGCCCTAATATTAGAAAGCAAATTTGGCGAGAAGCGTGGTTTTACTTTGTTTTCTTGCTAAACAACCGCCAATTGAAAACTTCCCTTTTTTGCTGCACTCCAAAGTATCCATCCTTCACGGATTTTATCTCTTCGATGGTATAAAATGCCTGCGGATTGTATTGATTGATGATGTTTATGGCTGTGGGAATGCTTTTTCGCTTAATGATGGTAAAGATTATTTTCACCGGGCCCATAGCACCTTCCGCCGGTGTAGCTGTTACTCCAAAACCCTCTTGGCGCAATCTGCCGATCATATCGTTTGCATCATCTTTGGGTATAATTCGGATAAGGACAGTGCCAATGCTTATCCTTTCTTCAATGCGCATCCCTATATAATTTCCCATGGCAAAACCCCCGCCGTAAGCTATGTACGACATAGGGTTGGTGAGATGTTGCAGCACCTGTGTAACGGCCAACAACCAAATGATTACCTCAAAAAACCCCAGAAAAGGTCCAATGTTTTTATAACCCTTTGATACAAAAATTAGACGCAGGGTTCCAATACTCTGATCTAAAATGCGAGAACAGAAAATGAGTAATGGCAGAACCACCCAAGTCCACCAGAATGAATCAAAAAATGCCGTTTCCATGATTAATCCGTTTGGTTATCAAAAAAGACATATTGATGCCTTAATACATAGCTGCGCGAAAATCCCCTTTGAAAATCTCGCACCAATACTTGGGTTTCTTTCAATAGGTTGTTGTCGTCAAACGATTTCTCTAATTGTTTTACCAATTGACCGTGGCGGTCGGTCTCTGCTTGAAATATCACTTCCCCAAATTCATTATATTCAAGGGTTGTAGTGTTTTTCTGTCTCTTATTTTCGTCTGTAATTTTTACCGGCTTGCCGGCTTCATTATTTTCGTGGGTTATGCGTTCCACAGGGTCGCCTTCTTCATTGAAGGTGGTAACTTGTAGCAAAAAACCATTCTCATCGTATGCATAATGCTTTTGATAATTAATGTCTTCTTCCAAGTCGTTAACAGTCAATTCTGATATCAACCCCATATCGTTATATGTGTAATGCGATTCTGCTATAAGGTCGTCGTTATTGTCCCTTTTTGTTTGTCTTAAAAGGTTTTCACCATCATACGCAAACTCTTCAATTACTTCAAGGTCGTTTTCATCGGCATAAAACTCCTTGCGAACAAGTTTTTGGTTGCTATCCCTCACATACAATATTCTGTCGGCAGATCCATCTGCATAATGCAATCTTTCGATTTGGATAAGGTTGTTGCTATCAGGCTCAAAACTTCGGCATTCTAATGTTGAGCCGTCGCTATCCACCAGCTCCTCTCGCAACAAAAATCCTTGTGGGGTATAGCTGTAAACCGTTTGCTGTTCCACTTGCCCGTTTTCGGTCCAGTGGGTTTCTTTTACGAGCTTTCCATGGGGTAACTCATAAAGGCTTTCAGATACCAAAAACTCAGGCTGGTTGGAGTCTAACTCCCCCAGTGTGTTGTAAACCAAATTTTTGCGAAAAACCGATAGGTTGCTGACTTTCTTTTCCATACAATTCACAAGAAATTTTTTTAAAGGCATTTGCAACAAAAACTCTTTTTTTGTTTTGTATGCTACCGGTTTTTTTACAAATGCTTCAGATTAAGTTGATGGTTGATAATTGCTTGATTTTATTGTGTTTTGACCTGACCAACGAATTTATTGCGGTTGCTCAAACAGTCATGTATTTTCCACACAAATGTATCCAATCCTTATAACTTTCGGTTAAAAATTTTGTCAAACTGCTTGTTGCTTTGCGGTGCAATGCCTGTAGTTTTTGCACCTTTGTGAGTTTCATTGCTGTTAGCTCATTTAATTTTGTGTTTTTCTCAACTTGCAGTTCGTTGCGTGCATGGTAAAAAATCCGATATTTAGGATTTTATTTTTGCTTCAAATCATTTGTTGTTTTTCATTTCACATGGCTGACATACAAGTGGTTGTGTTTGTCGGTTTTTATAATTTCACAAATAATCTCTTTCATTTATGAAATTTCAGTCAAAATCTTTGCTCACATATTTAACAGCCCTCTTGCTATTGCTTAGTGTGGGGCTTCACGCCACTCCCAGAAGAAACGATGGACTTGTGGTGGTTGACCGCAATGGCGTGATGCGGTTTCGCCAAAACAACCAAGAAGTCTTTGGTTTTGGAGTAAATTACACACTGCCCTTTGCGCATGAATTTAGAATGGCCAATCGTCTTGGTGTTTCGCATGAGGATGCTATTCGGCAAGATGTTTACCATTTTGCACGGCTGGGTCTCGACCTATATCGTGTGCATGTGTGGGATACCGAAATATCCGACACTTTGGGAAATCTGATTAACAATGAGCATCTGCGGTTATTGGATTTTGCTATCTACGAGATGAAAAAGCGAGGTATGCGCTTTGTGATAACGCCCATAGCATTTTGGGGCAACGGCTGGCCCGAGCCTGATGAAGCCACCCCCGGTTTTTCGCAGCGATGGAGCAAAGCGGGTTGTCTTGTAATCGAAGATTGCATCCGCGCGCAGGAAAACTTTTTGTACCAATTCTTGAACCATGTGAACCAATATACTGGCGTGGCCTACAAAGACGAGCCAAGCATCATTGCCTTTGAGGTTTCCAATGAGCCACATCATTTTGGCACTATAGCCGAAGTAACCGACTTTATCAACCGGATGTCGCGCTCCATGCGTCGCACAGGATTGCAAAAGCCCATTTTCTATAATTGGAGTCATAATATTTTTCAGTTGGAGGCTTTCTTAACCACAGAAATGCAGGGTGGCACCTTTCAGTGGTATCCCACTGGGCTGGTAGCGAACCATGCACGGCAGGGCAATTTTCTGCCACAGGTAGATTATTATCATATTCCGTTTGCCAACAATCCGGTGTTTAGGCAAAGGGCAAAACTTGTTTATGAATTCGACGCATCCGACACCCACGGCAGCTATCTCATTCCGGCAATGGCGCGTACCTTCAGACAAGCGGGAATGCAGGTGGGAACTTATTTTGCTTACGATGCCATGTTCAATGCCCCATACAACACCAACTACGGAACGCATTTTATGAATTTGGCTTACAGCCCCCAACGCGCTTTGAGTCTGAAAATTGCCGGTGAAATCTTTAGGCAGGTGCCCATGTATGCCAATTTGGGTATATATCCCGACAACCTTAGGTTTGGCAATTTCCGATTGAGCCACCAGGAAAACCTTGCCGAAATGGTTACCAACGAAAGGTTCATTTATACCAACAACACTACATCATCTCCTGCCAATCCTGCCCTGCTTACCGAAATTGCCGGTTTTGGCTCTTCACCTTTGGTGGAGTACGATGGTCTCGGTGCCTATTTTCTCGACAAGGTTGCAGACGGCATTTGGCGACTCGAGGTAATGCCCGATGCTTTTCTCATCAGAGACCCCTATTCGAGAGCCAGTCCCGGACTCCAAAAAGCTGCAGTTGTACACAATAAAAGGAAAATGACCCTGAAAATACCCAATTTGGGCAGCGGATTCACCATTCAACCCCTGAACGAAGGCAATCCATTCGTTCCACAAGTCACCAGCAACGCTTTCTCCATAAAGCCCGGTACTTACTTGATAAGACGCCAAGGAGCTACTAAGCATATTACTCCCACCATGCAGTTTCAGAATATCCGTCTCAATGAGTTTGTGGCACCTGCTACCAATCTCAACGGAATATTCCTGACAAACCATTCGCCGGAGGAGGTTAGCGAAGGCGGCCTGCTAACTTTGAAGTTTGATGTGTTCTCGCTCACAAAACCCGAAGAAGTAGAAGTCCTAATAATGTCGGCAAGGCAATGGAGAAACTTTGATGCTGTGTTCGAGAGGGGAGTTAGATGGTCGGTTACTATTCCTGCCGATGTTGTTGAGAAGGGATTGTTTTCTTACCAGGTTACGGTGAACGAAGGCGGTCAAAATATAACCTTCCCCGGCGCACACCAAGGCAGACCCGGTCAGTGGGATTTTGCACATACCGATGCATTTAGCCTGAGAGTTGTTCCGCAAAATGCTAATTTGGCGTTGTGGGATGCCGCCACCAGCTGGTCCGAAACCATGCGCAGGTGGTATCGCGATGTGCGTCCGTTACCTACACCCGAAGGCAATACAGTTCTAAGAATTGACCTTGACCAACTCAGAAACGCATTTCATGCAGGCGATTCCATTGGCGATTACACTTTCAAATACTACTTTGCCGACGAACTGAAAGGTCGCCAAAACGAGTTTGCCGCAAAGCGATACCTTGTGCTAAACGCCCGCACCCTAACCCAAACTGCTCAACCTGTTGAAGTGGGATTGATAGACCACAATGGAGTGGCATTCACTGCACAGATAAGCATTGAGCCGGGCAAAAAGCAATACCGCATTCCACTCAGTGCCTTTTCGCAAGGAAAATACGCAATCATACCAAGGCCCTATCCGGTGTTTATGTCATTTTTTCACGAAGCAAAGGAGGATGCCCCCTTTGATTGGAACAAACTGCAAACCATCCAGTTTTCCATCCGGGAGGGCGCAAGCCAAAGGGTATCGCTGGAGGTAGAGCAAATTTGGCTTGAGTAAAAAAATGATGGTTTTACATACAGGATAAAATCGCTTAGTATAAACAACCCAAATTTGAAGTGAGGTAGATTACCCGATCAAGGGAGATTGTTGCATTTTGATTTAGAAAGCAAGCTAAAATGAAATACGCCAACATTAGAGAAGAAGAATTGAAAAACAAAGTAGCTCACGACTATTTTTGGATTTTCGATTGTTCTAAGATTATGGGTAATGTTGATTTTTGCGTGGCTATACACCAAAGCACTAAGGAGTTAGCCGACCAAGAATCTCTCCTATGGGCAGAAGCAAAGAAAGGTGCGTCAAACATTTACAACTCCCTTGTTCAGCTTATACTTACCATTGGAAAAGCCCGCACATTTGATAAGTATTTGCCTCCCCGTTTTCTCGGGGCATTCGATGGAGAAAAAATTGCGTTCATCCCTTATAGCGACATTCATGATGTTTTTTATCAGAATGATTTCAATTGGAATGTTGCACCTTCTGATTATGAAACTAAGGAGTTCAGGAGTGTCCATGAAAAAGTAAAAGCAATTTTAGACCAAAAAACGCTGCTCTTCGAGTACGAAAAAGACGACAAAGAACTGCGGAGATTCATAAAGAGCAATTTTGTTGTTGGCAAATTCGGTCTTACAAAGAACCGAATAGACAAGAATAATTTCATTGTCATTTACAACAAATGGCATCAAACTGTGAAGCCAACTATTGCTGTTAAATGGGAAATTGCAAAGAAGAGCGGAATAATTGACGGCGACTTTTATCTTGCCGATATGCTTTCTCATGAAAACACTACACTTAAGGAGAAGCTCTTTGTGTTGCTTAGGAGCGACCATTACGAACTGGATCGCAAGGTGGACGAGGCCGGTATGTTTAGTAGTAAAAGAACCGAGTTCAACGACAAGCAATTAGCTCATACACAGTTTTGGAACAAGTATGAACGACCACCCAAGGAAGGGTATTGGGATTATATTGTAGAGCGAAGGGATTTGCTTGTGCCACAAGATGTTAGAGAAAGAAAGGGCAGCTTTTTTACGCCGCAAATCTGGGTAGAACTTTCCCAAAAGTATTTGGCAGATGTTTTGGGGGACGACTGGCAGGACGAGTATTTTATTTGGGATTGTGCTGCGGGCACTGGCAACTTGCTAAACGGGCTTACCAACAAATACCATATTTGGGCTTCAACATTAGACCAACAAGATGTTGAAATAATGCGCGATCGCATAAAAAATGGTGCAAACTTGCTTGAAGACCATGTTTTCCAATTTGATTTTTTGAACGACGATTTCAACAAATTGCCCAAAACACTAAAGGACATAATTTATGACCCCGAAAAGCGGAAGAAGTTGGTGGTGTATATTAATCCACCGTATGCTGAAGCTGCGAGTACTGGAACCGTTTCTGGAAAAAAGGTAAATAAAACCGATGTTGCTGTTACCACAAAAATTTACAGAAACTACCAACCTAAAATTGGAATTGCTGGAAGAGAGCTTTTTGCCCAGTTTTTTGCAAGAATTTATAGCGAAATTCCAGGCGTAGTGCTTGCAGAATTTTCAAAGTTGAAAATTCTGCAAGCACCTAATTTTGAAAAATTTCGAAAATTTTTTCAAGCCAAACTGGAAAAAATGTTCATCGTCCCTGCCGACACCTTTGATAATGTAAAAGGGAAGTTTCCAATTGGATTTTTTATCTGGAATACAGGTAAAATGGAAAAGTTTGAGGAAAGTTGCTCAGATGTTTATAATGAGCATGGGAGTCTGATTCTCACTAAAAATTTCTCATCCTATTCAAACTCAAAATCAATAAATGATTGGTTAATTTCAACTCGAAATCGCCAAAATGAAAAAAATATTGGCTTTATTTCTTGTAAAGGAAATGATTTTCAAAACACGAATTTGATCTTTATTATTAACGATAAGAGTCAATTGCCACACCCAAGGGGCACCTGGATTACTGATAAAAATTTAATTGAAGTTGGAATTTATTTTACAGTTCGTCACAGCATTCAAGCTACTTGGCTAAACGATAGAGACCAATTTCTTTTTCCTAATAGCAAATGGGAGACCGATTTGGAATTTCAAAACGACTGCTTGGCTTATACCCTATTTAGCAACAGTATAAAATCAGAATATGGCATCAACCACTGGATCCCATTCACAGAACAAGATGTAAATGCGCGAGAAAGGTTTCAAAGCAACTTTATGAGCCGGTTTATTAAAGGAAAGATAAAGCCCAATAAAAGCACGCCGAATATTTTTTCCATTTTACTTGAGCCACAGGTTCATTATGAAACGCCCTTGGTTTTCTCATCAGAAGCTACCGAAGTTTTTGCTGCAGGGTGTGGGCTTTGGAAATACTA
Source organism: Bacteroidales bacterium (assembly GCA_003451785.1). Taxonomy (GTDB): domain Bacteria; phylum Bacteroidota; class Bacteroidia; order Bacteroidales; family UBA7960; genus UBA7960. The sequence goes on along the minus strand of DMJL01000026.1, from coordinate 19,181 downwards.
CCACAAACAGCCAAATTGCAATGTAAATGCATCGTTGTATGATATCCGGATGCATTTTCAGGGGAGAAACGATAAAGGCAAGATGAATACCAAAAGCGATGATAAAATTTACATGCAATTAATTATCAACTTGCGGGAGAAGTTGCGAAAAATTGAGATGAAGATTGAACCGAGAATTTACAAGTATGGATTTCTGAAAGGTTAATATACCAAAATGGATTGTATGCGCTGTTATTACGAAAATTCATCATCACAATCGTTCGCCACTTTGCAATAAACCATCGAACTGTCCATAAGGTCTTACAATGCTGATTGTGGTATATTTACTAAACCAAATAATGTTGCTATGAACAACAAAACCATTGTCGCCCTATTAGCAATTGGTCTTTCGGTGAGCTGGCTTTCTTGTAGGCGGGTTGACCTTTCTGTACTAGAACCCGAGAACTTCAATCACGATTGGCTTTTTTACAGAGCCGAAGGTACTCCCGATTTGCCCCCATCGGATGCCCAATGGGAAGCTGTTGACCTGCCCCACACAGCCCATATCGAGCCACTGGTAATCATTGACCAATGGCAAGGTATTTCTTTTTACAAGAAAGAATTTGGCCTAAAGGAAGAACATAGGGGCAAGGAGCTTTTTATAAAGTTTGAAGCCGCAATGAATGTTGCCGAGGTTTGGGTAAACGATACCAAGATGATTACGAATATGAACGGCTGGCTGCCATTTTTGGTAAACATTACCCCATTAGCCCGTTTTGATGAGCTAAACACCATTCTTGTAAGACTCGACAACCGCGACAATCCCATAACAGGCCCCAAGCCATTGGAAATTCTCGATTTCAATATGTTTGGCGGCATCTATCGCAACGCTTGGCTCATTGCCAAGAATCCGGTGCATATCACCCATCCCAACTACGCCAATGTGGTTGCAGGCGGTGGCGTGTTTTTCGCCAACCTTTCGGCCAATGCCGATAGTGCTGCTTTCGAAATTAAAACCCATGTGCGAAATGCATCAGAGCAAAACTCCACTATTAGGGTAGAACATCGCCTGGTTGATAGAGAAGGCGTTTTGGTTGCCACGCTAAGGTCTGACCGACTTGAGCTTGAAGCAGGCAATGCTGCCGAAATAGTGCAAAACCATGTGCTGCCCAACCCCCTACTTTGGTCTCCAAACCATCCGAATCTGTACAATCTTGAAACCCGCCTATATGCCGATGGAAGGCTTTCGGATGTATATGCAACAAGGGTTGGGCTTCGCGAGATAAGGATTACCAACGAAGGTATGTGGCTCAATGGCGAGCAGATAGTGCTGCGCGGCGTAAACAGGCACCAAGAATATCCATTTGTGGGATATGCCATGAGCGACGCAGCCCAGTTTCGCGATGCGTATAAAATAAAACATGCTGGGTTCGACTTAGTGAGAGCATCGCACTATCCTATGTCGCCTGCATTTATGCATGCCTGCGACGAACTTGGGATTTTTGTGTTGAATGCCATTATGGGATGGCAGTATTTTGGCGAAGATGAGAAATTTGCGCAACTTGCACTTGAGCAATGCAGGCAGTTGATTCGCAGAGACCGCAATCATGCTTCGGTGCTAGCTTGGGAATTGTCGCTCAATGAGACGGATATGCCCGTTTGGTTTACCGAAGAAGCCCATGCCATTGGTCGTGAGGAGTTTCCTTATCCCGGCAGCTATACTGCAGGTTGGGTAAGGCATCCGTATGATATCTACTTAGAAGCCCGCCAACATAGGCACGGTCTTTTTCCGGAGTTGCCCTTGTTTGTAAGCGAATATGGCGATTGGGAATATTATGCCCAAAATGCGGGATTGACCCAGCACGAATGGCGCAACCTGCTACCCTACGAGCGAAATAGCCGTCAGGCCAGAGATGCCGGCGAAAAGAGGCTTTTGCAACAAGCATTCAATATTCAGGAAGCACACAACGACAATCGCGCTACCCATGCCTTTGCCGATGCCTTCTGGGTGATGTTCGACTACAATCGAGGCATGGGACACAACCATGTACATTCAGGTGTAATGGATATATTCAGACTGCCCAAATTCACTTGGTGGTTTTACAAAAGCCAACGCACCTTTTCGCAAGATAATCCATTCTCCAAACCAGTGTTGTTTATTGCCTCACATTGGCAACCTGGTGTGTCGAGAGGGGTAAGGGTTTTTTCCAATGCCGACGAAGTAGAACTCTTTGTGGATGGCGTTTCTAAAGGTCGCCAAAAGCCAACCATCACCAGCTTTTCTAAAAATCTGTTGCACCCGCCATTCGAATTTGCAGTAAATAGCACAAAAGCGGGAACTATCACAGCAAAAGGTTTTATTAATGGGCAGGAGGTAGCCACCCACTCGGTAACTACTCCGGGAGTGCCAGCCAAATTAACCCTTGAAATTGATTACAGTGGCATGCCGCCTCAAAAATGGGCAAACGATGTCTTGTTTGTGTATGCGCATATACTCGATGCCGATGGAAATCCGGTATTCGGGGTCGCAAACACGGTGGAATTTCTGGTTGATGGCGATGCCGAAATTATTGGCGGCAATATGCCCAATGCTGTGGCAGGTATTGCTTCGGTATTGCTGCGAATAGGGCGTAGCGGCGGAACAATTACTTTACAAGCCCAAGGCGAAGGTTTGCAAGAAGCAATCTACACTTTGCAAGTTGAATAGCAGCCCCTTTGTTGGATTGCAGTTTTACTTGCAAAAGGCACAGTTCGAAATTGGATTATTTTATGAATTTTTAAACAATATTTAGGTTATGGAAAAAGTCAGCATTTTACTTGAGAAAATATCGCAAGGCCAGAGCAAAGTTATGCACGATCTATATGGCTCCAATGCAATTGAGCAGAAAAGGCAGGCCGGTCGTTATAAAAAGCTTTTGGAAAGGTTTAGTAATGTATATGGTCACCAAGAGGCTATGTTGTTTAGCAGTCCCGGACGCACCGAAATTGGTGGCAATCATACCGACCACAACCACGGGCGGGTACTGGCAGGTGCCGTTAACTTAGACAATATTGCAGTTGTAGCTCCCAATGGGTTAAACATGGTGCGAATATCATCTGAAGGTTACGAGCCATTTGAAGTTGACCTAAAAGTGCTTCAACCTGTGCCAGAAGAGAAATACACATCTTTAGCATTGGTAAGAGGTATTTGCTCGCGACTCAAGGAGTTGGGTCATGCCATTGGCGGCTTCGATGCCTGTATTGATGGCGAAGTGCCTAACGGTTCGGGGTTGAGTTCTTCAGCTTGTTTCGAGGTGTTGATTGGCGCAATTGTTAACCACCTCTTTAATGATGCAAAGATTGACCCCATAGAGATTGCTATTGTGGGGCAGTATGCCGAAAATCAGTTCTTCGGGAAGCCCTGCGGACTGATGGACCAAACCGCTTGCTCGGTAGGTGGACTTGTTACTATTGATTTTGAGAATCCCAAGGATCCCATCGTAAAAAAGGTGGATTTCGATTTTACCAAATCCGGCTATGCGCTGGTCATAACCAATACTGGAGGCAGCCATGCCAACCTAAATGATGAATATGCTTCCCTTCCCAACGAAATGAAGTTGGTTGCAGCTGGGTTAGGTGCTACCGTGCTTCGTCAAGTTACTATGGAAAAGTTGCTGCAGGCCATTCCCACATTGCGCGAAAAGGTTGGCGATAGAGCTATTCTGAGGTCAATTCACTTTCAAGGAGATAATGCACGGGTGGTGCAACAGGTAGAAGCACTTGAGCAATACCATTTTGCCGCATTCCTCAAGATGGTAATAGAGTCAGGCTATAGTTCATTTATGTACAACCAGAATATTTTTCCAATAGTGGATGTTTTCCATCAAGGTGTTGCTCTCGGGTTGGCGTTAAGCCATTTAGTGTTAGACGGAGAGGGCGCATGGCGGGTGCATGGTGGGGGATTTGCTGGTACCATTCAGGCTTTTGTGCCACAGCACCTTTTGGAGAAATATGTTGCAACATTAGAACCCGTGTTCGGAAAAGGAGCTTGCCACATTCTGTTTATCAGAAACCAAGGCGCAGTTAGGGTTGAGGTTTAAATAGCTATGTTTTGATGGTTGTTTGCAATTTGTGAAGTTGGAAGCAATTGAGCTTTATCCTACCGGAGTCGGCGATTTCGGGGAATGGGTCAAATTACCCCTAAATTTGGCAGCTTTTGGCACTATTTTGAACAAGCCCCAAAGTTTGTTGGTCGGCAATGTAAACAATTGAATGTATTTTTGAATTTTAAAAATTCCATTTTTAAATATGAATCCTTACGAAATTTTAGATGAAAAACGGTTTGCCTCTTTCGTTGATGGCAAGGCTACTGCTCTTTATACACTTCGCAACAAAAATGGTCTTGTAACTCAGATTACCAATTATGGTGCAACCATAGTGAGCATCTTTGTGCCCGATAGCAACGGCGTGTTTGCCGATATTGTGCATGGCCTCGACAGCATAGATGATTATGTGAAAAACAATGGTCCATACATGGGTGCTATTTGCGGGCGTTGTGCAAATCGTATTGCAGGCGGCAAATTTTCCATCGCTGGTGAGGAATACCAACTTGCCGTAAACAATGGTCCAAACCATCTTCATGGAGGTATCAAGGGATTCGACAAGGTTGTATGGGATGTAAAATCTGCATCATCAAGCCAAGTAGTGCTTACTTATTTTTCTCCAGACGGCGAGGAAGGGTATCCCGGCGACCTTACGGTGAAAGTGTCCTACACCCTGAACGATGAAAATGAGTTAATCCTTGATTATGAAGCCACTACAAGCAAAGCAACCCTGATAAATCTTGCGAGCCATTCCTACTTCAATCTTGCAGGCGACGGCACCGGAAAAGTTTATGACCAGCTTCTCTTGATAAATGCCGACTTTTTCACCCCTATTGACGAAACATCCATCCCCACCGGAGAAATTTGCAGCCTGAAGGCTACCCCCATGGATTTTGCAAAGATGAAAAACATTGGAAGGGATCTTTTTGCCGATTACCGGCAGTTGAAATACGGCACAGGGTACGACCACAACTGGGTGCTCCGCAAGGGCTTGGGAGAATTAGGTCTTGCTGCTGTTGCCCATGACCCGAAATCGGGACGAACCATGAAAATCTACACTACCCAACCCGGGGTGCAGTTCTATTCATCTAATTGGACAGAAAGCCAAAAAGGGAAACTCGGAAGGGTTTATAACAAACACGAAGCTTTCTGCTTAGAAACTCAGCATTTCCCCGATGCTGTAAATCAACCACATTTCCCTTCGGCTGCACTTAAGCCCGGGGAAGTTTATATACAAAAAAGCATCCATAAATTTAGCTCTGGTTTAGTTTAACATCAAAATTCTTAATCGCATGAATAATCAACAAAACAAGTATTTGTTTCCTTTAGTGGTGATGGCCGCATTGTTTTTCTTGTTTGGCTTTATTACCACCATGAACAATTCGACCATAAGCTTTCTTACACAAGCATTTGGACTTGATGATGTGCAACGGCAGTTGCCAAATACCTTCTTTTTTGGAGCATACATTTTGTCGGTTCCAGTGGGCATTATGCTTACCAAGATTGGATATAAAAACGGCATTTTGACTGGTCTTGCGCTTATTGTAGCCGGTTTCTTTGCCTCGGTGCCGGCCATTTCTGGAGGGTATTACGGATTTCTGAGTGCTGTATCGGTTTTTGCCGTAGGAGTTGTTGTATTGCAAGTTGCTGCTGCCCCGTATGTAAACGCCTTGGGCGACCCCAAAACAGCTGCAAGCCGACTTACCCTTACCAATGCACTCAACTCGGTGGCTACCACCATTGCTCCGGTATTTGTCTCAATCCTTTTAGTTACGCCTACTTTGGCAGAAGGCGAAACCCTTCCATACAAAGCTATTAGGGAAATAGTTTCGGGCCCATATTTTGCTATTGGGGCTATTACTTTGGTTATTTTGCTCATCATGTTTTTCCTTAAATTGCCCGAAATCAAATCTGAAGAAAAGGAGGGTGTTGCAGCAAAGACTTATAAGTCGAGTGCTTTCAAGTATCCCCATGTTTGGTTGGGGTCATTGGCCATTTTTCTGTATATGGGTATTGAGATAGGTATTTCCAGTTTCTTTCCCGATTTTGTGCGGAGTCTGGGTGTAGAAGGTATCAATGCAGTAGATATGCTCAAGTTCTATTGGGGCGGACTAATGGTTGGCCGTTTGTTGGGTATTTTTATTCTTCGCAAATACTCCCCTGCCCTTATTCTCACCATCTGTGCTATTGGTGGTGCTGTATTGTTAGCAGCGTCATTTGTTCTTTCGAGTACAATGCCTCTTGTGGCTATTTGGCTGTTCCTTGCCACAGGCTTGTTTCATTCCATCATGTGGCCGGTTATTTACAACTTGTCGCTCGAAGATCTTGGTCCTCATGCCAAAATAGCATCGGGCATTATTGCAACTTCGGTGATTGGTGCTGCCATTCTCACACCCATCATGGGCGTGGTTCAAAAAGCAACCGGTTCGGTGATACTTGCAGTTGGCGCATTGTTTATTTACTATGCCTACTTGGTGTTCTTTGCCCAGAAAGGCTCAAAAATTAGAACATAGCACTTTTTATAAATTGTTACCTGCCATTTTAGGACGACCGTGCACCTATGAAAGATTGTGAATAAAATGCAGACTTTTATAAACGAAAAAAAGAGAATAAAAAGCAACTTTCGGAATTTAAACATGACAACAGAAATGCACCCATTTGAGAGAGTTTTATCAGTTTCAACAGAGGACATTGAACTTGAACTTAGGGGTATTACAGAAATAACTTGGGCAGACTTTTGGCTCAATCCAAGAAAATTGCGTGGAAGCGACTTCTTAATGAGATGGTCGCAAGGTGTATGGAGTGAAAAACGCTTAATAGACGCAATTAACAATACAGGCAAATTTTATGCTATCGCATACGGTCCAAGTGGCACAGCACCGACAGACGATGTAAGAGCATTTGAATTATACTTTGAACGTTTAGAAGCTTCGGGACTTGGCAACATCAAACGCCCCGACCTATTAGTTTTCAGAAACTCTGACAGAAAATTTGTAGATGACTTTTTAAATCAAATCGGTGGAGAAGAAGAACTTCCTTTTATAACGGAAGATAAATTACAACCCCTTGTTCAAAAGGCAATCATTGCCGTAGAATGCGAAAACTCGTTATGGGTTGCAGAGAAAATGCCTGACTACAATACCCAAATGAAAGCCCAAAAGCGACTTGGCGGTAAAATGGGACTTGCAAAAACTGCGGTTCTACCGACTGTAATTATAAAAGAGGAAGACCGTATTCCACTTAATAAATGGCAAGATGAAAACAAAATCCCAATTCACGTTTGGCACGTTTTCTTTGACAGAGCTTATGGGCTTTCTTTTGATGAAGCACAACGCTTAGTTTCAGAAGGACTAATTCTCCCAACTGAACAAGTTTTTCAAGCACCAGGTGGTGCAACAACAAAAAAAGCCATTTATAAGTATTACTATCATTATGCCTATCCTCTTGGCATAGCAAGCGAAAGACCTCAATTAATCCCTGCGTTCATAGAGGATAAAAACGGACACATTTTGCCCTATGTGAAATTTGAAGGAGGTTCTTTAACTATTGCTGACCAAGCAATTAACGTATTAAACCAACTCTAATGGGGAAACTAAAATCACATCAGAAACTACCAACCGAATGGAACGAAAGAGAAATTCTTCGTGAAAAAGGTCAGTTTTGGACACCGAGTTGGGTAGCGGAGGCAATGATTGCTTACGTGTCAGAAAACACAGACTTAATTTTTGACCCTGCAACAGGCAGAGGAGCATTTTATGAGGCATTACTAAATATCAACAAACAAAATGTTTCCTTTTTTGGGACAGATATTGACCCTGAAGTTTTATCAGATGAGATTTACAACAAAGAAAAATGCTTTGTAGAGAATAGAGATTTTATTAAAAACCCACCTAATAGAAAATTCAAAGCAATCGTTGCAAATCCTCCTTACATAAGGCATCACAGAATTGATGAAGAAACAAAATTACTTCTCAAAAAAATTGCGACATCAATAACAGGAAATTCAATAGACGGCAGAGCAGGGTATCACATTTATTTTCTAATTCAGGCATTAAATCTTTTAGAGCAAAACGGAAAACTTGCTTTCATAATGCCAGCAGACACTTGTGAGGGGAAATTTGCCAAGAACTTGTGGAAATGGATTTCGGAAAAATTTTGCATTGAATGTGTAGTTACATTTGATGAAAGGGCTACGCCCTTTCCAAATGTTGATACCAATGCAATTATTTTCATGATTATGAAAAGTAAGCCGCAAAAAACATTACTATGGATTAAAGCTAATCAAGCATACTCTGACGACTTATTGAAACTTGTAACTTCTAAATTCAAATTAAAGGAGTTTGACAGTTTAGAAATAACTATTCGTCAATTAAAGGAGGGTCTCATAACAGGTTTATCTCGACCTGAACAAAATCATAATGGGTTTAAATTCCATTTGAACGATTTTGCAAATGTTATGAGAGGCATAGCGACAGGTTCAAATGAATTTTTCTTTTTGACAGCACAACAAGTTAAAGACATTGGTATTCCCAAAGAATTTCTCAAACGTGCCGTTGGTAGAACAAAAGATGCAACAGAAAGTATTTTGACATTGAAAGATGTTGAAGCATTGGAAAAAGAAAACCGCCCGACCTTTTTACTCTCAATAAACGGACAAGAAAGTTACCCAAAGTCAATAAAAGACTACTTGAAAGTCGGTGAAGAAATGGGTCTTCCTTCACGTTCACTAATTCAGCAAAGAAAGCCTTGGTATAAAATGGAACAACGCAAAGTTCCACCATTGTTGTTTGCTTATCTCGGCAGACGAAATACACGGTTTATAAAAAACGAAGCAGGCGTATTACCATTGACAGGTTTTCTTTGTGTTTACCCAATCTATAACGACCAAGAATATATTGACAATCTTTGGAAAGCATTAAATCATCCAGACACGTTAGAGAATTTAAAACTCGTTGGTAAAAGCTACGGTTCAGGAGCTATAAAAGTTGAGCCGGGCAATCTCAACAAACTTCCGATACCGGAACACATTGTTGCACAGTATAACTTGAAACGACCATACAAAAACGCTGACGGACAACTTGAAATTTTTCGTGAACCAAAGACAAAATATGGGACGACAAAAAGAAAAACGGCAGGTAACAGCGGTTTGGCGTAATGGCGGGTGCAGTGCTTCGTATGACAGTTTTGTGGTAGGTTCAAGTGCTGTTCTTCGATTGAACTTTTGTGCTAAAAATCTGCCACTACGCCAAGCCGCAAAACGATAAACCTACAACCTGATGCAACAAACTCAGGTTGTAGGTTTGTTTAGGGCATTTTTGAACTCGGTTTTGGAAGTTCCATCATAAGTATTTGTTGGAAAGAGCAACGAAGAAGGTTTTTTTGTTTATAGCTTTTAAATTCACCAAAGGTCAGTGTTTATTGGGCTTCAAACTATCCTCCAGCCCGAATAATGTCCATTAGGGCGCATTTTCCTATTATTCCATGAGTGAGCAAATAAGAAAACCCCAACCATAGGTCGGGGTTTTTGATTATGTGTGTGCTTCTTTGGATGCCGACTGCGATTTCAACACATTGCAGCCCGGTATTATTTGTTGGTGCAACCAAGAGAAAACAATTACTGATGTGCCTTAGAGCCAAAAAATCTGGTGGTCAGCTCAAAAAATAAAGATTTTCCTCTACTGTTCTTTCTTGAAATGGGGTGTCATCGCCTCCACAAAGCTATGGGTGTGCATACTGTATGCCCTGAAACGCTCTGCAATAACTTCAACCATGGCATCCACGCTTTCTTTGCCTTTTTCGGTAGTCATGTATTCTATAAGATTTGTCATCTCAGGACTTCCCACCACTTCAAATGTGGGGTCGGATATCAGCGTTCGAGGAAAATTTCTTCGCATTGCCCTACTTGTTGCTCTTCCTTTTTCAAATGCTTCTTTCGCCACAATGGCTCGTGGGAAGTCGGGCGTAAAGGTTATTTTTTCAGTAGGGTTGGCTAATGCAAGCAGGAGAGGATGTTCTTTGTTGCCTGTTTCGAATGCTTCTCTAAGCACAAGAAATTGGAAATGCTCGTACACGGCATGTCTGTTCGATACAAGTTGCACGGCATTGTCGCGGCTGCGCGGGAATCCAATCATAGCCTTCAGATTTATCCATATCATACGAAGGGCACTCACGCCCGGCAGTACCGATGCATGGTAGGGAACGCTCAGGTCGCCGATATAATGCAAAGCCCATCCCATAAAGCGAAAACCCCAATAGTGCTGATTGCGGCTAAACGCAAACTCGGCAAGGGTTTGAAAAAGGTGTATGCGATACTCCACAAAGGTGCGTCGCAAGAAAGGAGCTGCGGCAAACACGATGCCTGCTTCATGATAAAAACCCATGTGAAATGGGGCTTGGGTTCCATACTCTAGGTTTGGGTTTCCGAATGTTTGCGTTCCGAAACCATAAATATCGCCCCACCAAGTATTGTTGTCATCAAAAAGACCTAAGTCCAAGCCATAGTCTGGTTCGTTTGTTGCAGAAGAAAGCACCAGCAATGGTGAAACCAGCTCTCCTTCGTTCAGATTAAGGTATGTTGTCCTTAGCATATCTATCGGATTGGATAGCGTTGTGAGTAGCAATGGGTCAACTGGTACTCTGTTGCCTCCATCACTTCCAGGAGGCACATGTATGTAAAGTGCCATTCGAGAATTGGGGTTTACCCTTATTGCTTGCAAAAATCGCTGTACCACATCTTCGGCATTTCCTGTGGCTGCAAATGCAAGCGCATCAGGTAGTGGCGCATAGGCTTGAATGTGTTGTCTTGCATGTGCTTCCTGTGCAGCAAGCACTTGAGCAAGTGCCTGTTCGTTTTGCATCAAGAAAGAAGCCAAGCTCCTAACTTCTACATCGGGTGCCTGAACCACCTGTGGAATGTTTCTCAATACAGGGTATGAAATTAGAGGGTGCTCCGACCATGAGTAAGCATTACCCAGAGGCCAAACCACAAAAGCAATCAACAGAAGTTTCAAAAAGTGTTTTAACATGATCATGCGATTTTGTTGGTGATTTTGTTAATGATGCGAGCTTCGGAAAACAGCATGAAATTACTGTTTTTTTTTACTTGACAACCTTTTGTTTGCAAAATTGATAAATGGGATTTAGCCTGTTTTGTTCAAGATGGGCATTTGCCTTACATTTGTGCGGAAATCTGTGTATTAGCCATGAAAGAAACCGACCCTAATATCGATAGCGAAAAATCCGCTTTGCGGGTTAATCCAGGGATTGAGCAACCCGCCAGTATCAACAACGATGCTTTACGCAAATATAAGAGTCGGAAAAAGTCGGTAATGAATGCCGACGATTTTGTTGATGGTGTTTTGAGTGGCAATAGAGTGGTTCTCAGCAGGGCTATAACTTTGGTAGAGAGCGCATTGGATGCTCATTATCGTTTGGCACAGCAAGTGATCGAAAAATGCCTTCCTCACTCGGGACAGTCGTTGAGGATTGGGATTACAGGTGTGCCGGGTGTTGGCAAAAGTTCATTTATCGAGACTTTGGGGCTTTATCTTACCTCTATTGGGCATAGGGTTGCAGTGCTTGCAATTGACCCATCGAGCGAAATTTCGAAGGGGAGCATTCTTGGCGATAAAACCCGAATGGAGAAACTTTCTGCCGACCCCAACGCCTTTATACGCCCTTCTCCCTCTGCCGGGACTTTAGGTGGAGTAACCCGAAAAACTCGCGAAACCATAATCTTGTGCGAAGCAGCGGGCTTCGATATTATTCTGATAGAAACTGTGGGAGTAGGTCAGTCGGAAACTGCAGTGCACTCCATGGTGGATTTTTTCCTTTTGTTGATGCTTGCCGGTGCCGGCGACGAGTTGCAAGGTATAAAGCGAGGCATCATCGAAATGTGCGACGGAATGGCTATCAACAAGGCCGATGGCGATAATATGCACCGTGCCACTATGGCTCAGGCGCAGTTGCAATGCGCCCTGAATCTGTTTCCTGTACATCAAAGCGGCTGGAAACCCAAAGTAGAGCTATGCTCGGCATTGCACAACACTGGCATTGAAAAAGTATGGCAAATGGTGAAGTACCATAGCGATACTATGAAAAACAGCGGCTTCTTTGAGCTTAAAAGAGCTAAACAGCTAAGCTATCGAATGTTAGACACCATCAACCAGGCTTTGATTAGTCGGTTTTATCAAAACCCGAAAATCATTGAAATGCTGCCAAAAGTTGAGCAACTACTCAACAACCATCAAATTACCGCATATCAGGCGGCAGAATCTTTGTTGTCTTTGTATTTTGAAAAGGAAAAGAGCAGAAAAGCTGACTGATTTCGTTTTGTTTTGAGTGTAGATTCAAAAAACAGTGAAATACAAGGCTTTTGGTTGGGACTTTCTATGAAGGGAAACTTTTAGATGATTTTGCCCCAGCAATTTTGATGTAAAAGGTTCTGTTTTAATAAATAGTGGAAGTTTTTACTCATCCAAATTAGCTTTGGGTGGGTTTTCTGTTTTAATGGAACATACTATTCTTGGAGAGTTGCAACCATTAGGCACATTTCGACAGCATCAATGACTGCCTTGTCCTAATAAGATGCTTCGCTGCGTTGAGCATGACAATTCCTGATAAGCATTTTGTTATCCCGACAGAAGGGAAGGATCTTTTATAAGGCGAAATTAAAAACTTTGCCATACTTCCTTTGCTATTCCTTCTCTGCGATGAATTTGTAATGTCGCCTAAAATATTTCTAACATCCTTTGAGGAAGAATGATGCGCATTACAATTAACCCACTTCCGTCTTGTTAGTATCATGGCGATAAATGGGCGAAAGATTGAATTTTTCGGGATAACGGGCGGTTTTGTCTTTATAAAAATGCTCTATTTTCATCAGGTCTTCTTCGTAATTGCCCGTTGGGACTATGGTGGGTCCTATGCCCGCAACTTTGTTTTTGTAGTCTAAGAATCCTAATAACAATGGTGCATTGGATGCCTGAGCAATAAAGTAGAAACCTTTCTTCCAATGCTTATTGAGCTTTCGAGTACCTTCGGGGGTAATCATCAGAAGCAAATTGTCGGATTTGGCAAAGTGCGAAGTAACAGATTTTATGGTGCTTGGGCTTTTTATCCTGTCCAAGGGAATAGTTCCCAAGGCCTTTAGGATGTAACTTATAGGAAACACAAACATTTCCTTTTTCATCAGAGTTTTGACGGGCACATTTCTCGAAAGAAGCGCAAGTCTTCCAATAATAAAGTCCCAGTTGGATGTATGGGGTGCCATTACCAATACTGCCTTTTTTACGAGATGAATATCTTCGGTCTCAACTTTCCATCCGAATATTCGCAGAAGAAAACCTGCAATCCAAGCCATATTATAAGTTTTTTTTGAAAATAAAGAACCCAATAAGGGATGTATTTGCCAAAATCCCATGCAAAGATACATCAAAAGTGCAGCATTGTGCTACAGTATGCATCAAAGGGGGTTCAAAAAAAGCCGCTTTGGTTTTTAATAATTTTTACATTTGCATTTCCACTTTTACTATGCCAAAGCTATGGCAGTTTCTGCGCTGCAGATTTACCGCAACATCAAAAAACGCGATTCTTTCGCGTTCTGATTCTCTTGTCCATCTGATTATTCATTTGATTTTTTTTAGTTTGCACACATTATTATATCATTATTATCGTCATTATTATGGAGCTACCATTTGCAGAACCCTATAAAATCAAAGTTGTTGAGCCTATTTACCGCAGTACTCGCCAAGAGCGTGAGGCTTGGATAGCCGAAGCCCATTACAATCTTTTTAATCTACGAAGCGATCAGGTGTATATTGACTTGCTTACCGACTCAGGTACTGGAGCGCTGAGCCAAATGCAATGGTCAGAAATTATGTTGGGCGACGAAAGTTATGCCGGCTCACTCTCTTATCACAAGTTGAAAGATACCATTATGAAACTCTTGGGGATGCCCTACTTCTTACCGGCACACCAAGGCAGGGCTGCAGAAAATGTTCTCTTCTCGGCAATGCTCAAGGCGGGCGATATTGTGCCGGGCAACTCCCATTTCGATACCACCAAAGGGCATATCGAGTACAGAAGAGCCATAGCTGTGGATTGCACAATAGACGAAGCCGCCGACACCAGCTTGTTTCACCCTTTCAAAGGAAATATTGATGTGGGCAAACTGGAAGCTGTTTTTCAGCAATACCCCAAAGAAAAAATCCCGTTGTGCATTATCACCATTACCAACAATACTGCTGGTGGGCAGCCCGTGTCAATGGAGAATATACGGAAGGCTTCAGAAGTATGCCGCAAATATGGTGTACCCATGTTCTTGGATGCAGCCCGTTTTGCCGAAAATGCCTATTTTATCAAAACACGGGAGAAAGGCTATCAAGACAAAAGCATTAGGGAGATTGTACTCGAAATGTTTTCGTATGCCGATGGTGCTACCATGAGCAGCAAGAAAGATGCTATTGTGAACATTGGTGGATTTATGGCTTGCAGGGATAAATCCTTATACCAAAAAGCATCGGTGTTCAACATTATGTACGAAGGATTTATAACCTACGGAGGGCTTGCCGGCCGAGATCTGGGTGCTCTGGCACAAGGACTTATGGAAGGCACCGAGTTAGATTTTTTAGAATCCCGTATTGGTCAGGTTGCTTTATTGGGGCAAATGCTACACGACTATGGTATTCCTATGCAGCAGCCTACAGGTGGTCATGCGGTATTTATTGATGCAAGCAAATTTCTTCCCCAAGTGCCGCGGGAGCAATTTAGGGCACAAACCCTGGCCGTCGAACTTTATTTGGAAGGTGGAGTGCGGGGAGTAGAAATAGGAACCATACTTGCCGACCGCGATCCGATAACCAGAGAAAACCGATACCCTGCACTCGAATTGCTAAGATTGGCCGTTCCACGCCGCGCTTACACCAACAACCATATCGCCTATGTTGCTGCATGTCTTAAGAACATTTTCGACCGACGAAACGAAATTTCCAAAGGATTGGTAATTGTAGAAGAAGCTCCTATTATGCGGCATTTCACGGTGGAACTAAAAAAAGCGTAGAAAAATGAGATCAAGTTTGAGTAGCTTTGGTAGTTACAAATAGAACGCTAAATCAATAAATTATGGCTGAGTTGAAATGGAAAGAGGCAATAGAAAAAGTTTTGGATGAAGAAAAAAAATCACTTCACTATGCTACGATTGCTCAATTAATTGCAGAAAGAGGCTATCGGAAAAACTTAGGCGCAACACCAAAGGACACAGTTAGTGCAAACTTGACAACAGATATTAACGAAAACAAAGAAAAATCCATTTTTGCCAAAGTTGAAAGAGGCAACTACATTTTGAGAAAGTATCTTGATGACGCTAATCTGCTATTGACAGTTGATGAAATTTCTAACAAACCAACTTCCAGAGGCAACAATGACGCCACAGAAAATATTTTCAAGATAATTAATGGCTTTGGTATTTATTGGAATAGGAGTTTAGTTCATTGGAAAACAGCTCCCGACTTATTGGGAATTCAACAAATTGGTGCATCGGAGGTAAACTTTAAAGAACAAATCGGAATTTATTTGCTTCATGATGGGCGAGAAACAATTTATGTTGGGCAGGCCATTGACCAACCATTAGGGCAGCGTTTAAAAGCGCATACCACAGATAGGCTTAGTGGTCGTTGGGATAGATTTTCATGGTTTGGATTCTATCCTGTAAATAATGAAGGCAAATTGCATGTAGAAATAAAGCTAAAGGATTTGACAGTAAAAAGCCTTGGCGATATATTGGAGGCGATTTTAATTGAGAGTATTGAACCAAGGCAAAACAGAAAACAAGGAAATTTGTTTTTTGGTCTTGAGTACCTACAGCAAGAAGCACCTGAGATTAAGAAAAGGCTGAAAGAGCAATTAATTAAGGAGTTGACGGACAAATTGTAGATATGATTCAACTCATTTAGCAAACCTATTTGATGCGAATAGATGTTTTCTGAGATATGGTGCAATTAATTATAATTTGCATCTTAAGAAATTAATTTGTGGTTTATGCCCATACGCTCAGGTTGGATAATCCTTATGTTTTATTTGAATGTAGGTTTTTCCAGATGATACTGAATTTGGCTGTATTGGCTTAAAAACAACAAGTTGTAATTAGGCTTGTACAGCAGATGAATAGAGAGTATAGTCGGAAATTTTGGCAAATAATTCAAAGTTAAATTATACTGCGATTTAGGTTAGGTGTTAGCTCTTAGGCAAAAGTTTATGTTTATTGGTGTGCATAAACACATTGCGATTTAATGGTTTTGTAGTTTGAACCGAATGCCACAACTTTTGTTTTTTAAGTTATGGGTTTTAATGGGTTGTGCCATTTTCAAAATCAGTAGGCAAATGTATGCTTAGCAAATGTTTGGTAAGGTTGACGCACCCCAAATAATTGCCTTAAATTTTTATTAAAACAAAAAAATGAATAGTCAAAGGCTCACTTCCGAAAAGAAAGCAGGCAGATACGAGAGAATGTATAAGCAAATACAAGACCTACTCAAGAAGCCGGGCAACGACATTTCCCGCATGGCTACCATGGTGGCTGTGCTAAGTCATAAGATGGAATATTTTTTCTGGACGGGCTTTTACCTACTCGATAATGGTGAGCTCATTGTGGGTCCTTACCAGGGACCGGTTGCTTGTCAGTTGCTGCAAAAGAACACAGGGGTTTGTTGGGCGGCCATTAATGAGCGCGCAACCCAAGTGGTGCCCGATGTGCATCAATTTCCCGGTCATATTGCCTGCGATAGCCGTTCGAATAGCGAAATTGCTGTGCCATTGTACAATGCCAAAGGAGAAATTGTAGGGGTGCTGGATGTTGACAGCAAGGATTTTAATTCCTTTGACGAAACCGATAGGATTTGGCTCGAAAAAATAGTAGCTTTGTTGTAATTCCTTTAAAATCAAGTTGCATTGGATACTATAAGTCTTTTTATTGTAGCTATGGGGTTGGCCATGAATTGCTTTGGGCTTGCAATTGCCAATAGCTCACTATCCGGGAAATTGCTGCCGGGTATTTCAATCAAAACTGCTTTTTTGTTTGGGCTTAGCCACTTTGCAATGGGTGTTGCTGGCTTCTATTTGGGCCGACTTTTGCTTCCCGCTGTTGGTGGTGTCGAAATTTGGGCAGCAACCATCCTATTGGTAATTCTGGGTGCTAAAATCCTTTTTCAAGCTATGCGGGTTTCGCCTGAAGCCAAGGTGTTTGATATAAACAGCATCAGGGTAATTTTGGCTCTTTCGATAGCTACTGCTATGAATGCTCTGCTCGTAGGTCTTGCCTTAGGGTTTTTTCAAGCTCATCTTCTTAAAGCACAGTTGTTCACATTCTTTGCAGTAGCGTTTTTTACACTTTCGGGCTTAACAGGCGGGCATAGATTGGGAATGGCGTTTGCACGCAATGTATCCATTCTTGGCGGAGTCTTGTTTGTTGCTGCCGGCATAAGGATTGCCATCGAATATTATTTCTTGGCTCGCTGAAATCCTTTTCTATTAGGTTTTTCTGAACAATAATGTCAATATGCGAGGAACTCCTTGTGGGTTGTTGTTATCGAAAAACTCCTTCAATTCTTCCAAAGCAAATCCGTTCTCTTTTGCTGCGCCCACAAAATCAGAAATATGGTTGGTAAAGCATTTCAGTGAAACTTGTCCATCTTCGTTTTCAAACCTTGCGTGCGAACCCAAGTATTGCTTGAAGGGATGCAACTCGCCCACATAAAGATAGCCCTTCGGAGCAAGAGCCTTAGCAGCCTTAGCAAAAAATGGTTGAAGATCTTCCAAATGCTCGAGTACTAAGCTGCAAACTATAAGGGTTGCATTATTCGATAGGAAGTTCCATGGCTGAGCAATATCTGCATTTATAAATTCTATGGTTTTTGTGTAGGATTTCCTTTTAGCAACTTCGAGCATTTTATCGGAAAAGTCCACTGCTATTACTTTTTCCGATACTTCTGCAAGCCATTCAGTATTTTTGCCGGTGCCACATCCCAATTCGAGGCAGATTTTAGTTTTCATTCCGCCGAGTGTTTCGCGGAGGGCTTTGGCCTCCAAATCCCTGGTAAGGTTGTTGTCGCTATCGTAGCTTTTTGCCCAAACATTATACGATTCTTGTATTTTCATACCTGTCAATATGTTGTATTCTTTTAGCCGACAAAAAAGCTTACTGTGCTATGCCATTTTGTAAAAATCGGTTGAAGTTACCGTAAGGTCTTACTCAACCATCAGATTGCAGCCTCTTGCAGCACTATGGTCAAACCTGCCAAGTACTTCAAAGCAATTGTTTGGGTGAAGCCTTCCCAGATCTTGGGTCGCAATGAAGCTACAGGAGTGTAAATTTGCTAAATCCACTATGTTTATACCCCCTGTTTTGCCAAAATCTGCATACCCCAGTGGATCGTTAATGTCGCTTATTGCTACGCGCATCCAAGGTGGGCAAGCAAAAACCCCATCGCCCTTGGAATATGCCTGAGATAAAAGTTCGGTCATCCCATATTCCGAATGGATAGAAGCTACACCAAATGCTGATTTCAGAATACCATGCAATTCATCCCTTATGAGTTCTTTCCGTTTCCCTTTCATGCCGCCTGTTTCTATAATTATAGCGTTGGGAATCTTCACAGGATGTTGCTCGGCAAGGTCTAAAAGAGCATAACTTACTCCCACAAGCATTATTTTTTTATTGATTTTATGCAGATACTCTAAAGTCTCGGCGAGTTTCTGCAGATTGTGCAGATAGAATCCACTAAGAGGATCAGCACCCATTTTCATCAATGAGTCAACCATATAAACTAAGGAAGAATTGCTTCGCTCCAAATATCCGGGGAGCAATGCTAAAAGGGCAAATTGGCGCGGATTGCCATAAAATCTTTCAAACCCCATGGTGAAGCTTATTTTGTAAACTTCTAAATCATAAACATAATGAACAGATGGCACCGAGCCAGTTGTGCCCGAACTATTAAATACCGTTTCTTCCTTTCCTTCGAATGATGCAACCTTGTGTTGCTGAAAAAACGAAATGGGCATAAACGGTATTTGCTGCCATGTTTTTACCGATGGAGGTCTGCGATGGATAGCATCGCAAAACGACTT